>JAISOR010000141.1 GCA_031275535.1 Treponema sp.
TTGGCGTGGTTGGTGGTCTGTAGTTCGTCTATCCGGGAGAGGATCACCCGGTCGCCGATGCGGTAATGGGAGATGAACGAACAATCCTGAATGGCCGGATCGTCCCCGATGTCGCAGGAGATGATCGTACTGTTCCGGATCCCCGCGGGGAGGCGGAAGTCGTGGTGCCGGAGCAGCGCATTCCGCAGAATCCCCAATCTGACCAGGCCGTAGAAGGCGGAATTCTTTACCAGCAGGGGATCAAAGGGATCGCTCACGAGCAGGGCGTCCCAGTTTGAACAGTGGTTGTCATTCTTCACCAGGGTCTCGATTTCTTCGGGCCTCAGTTTTCGCCATGCCGGGGGCGCCCCGCCGGCGGAACGGGCGGCAAGGACAGCCTGTTCGTTCCGCAGCCAGTATTCATCCTTGCCGGGGGGAAGGTATTCCGGGGGAATAAAATCGTATCCGTACCGGTTTACCGGCGACAGATCAAGTTCAGTCATTGTTCAATCCTTTGGTCCCCGCGGATACCACGGCCGAACAGATCCCTCATGCAGTTAATTAGGATTGCGGCCGCTTAGGATGAAATGCAGGCATTTTTCCCCGCGCGGGTCCCGATGTTTTCTTTTATTATATTCCCGATACCCCGGGGAATACAATCATTCAGCCCCGGATGACCATCCCCCTTCCGGGAAAGACCGGGCCGTGGAGAAAATTTTCTACAAAAATAAGCTTGACAGTGTAGAAAATATTCAGTATTGTTAGGAGGAAGGAACCGGAATGGCGGATTTTGATATCCTTGGCATTGGGCATAGTTGTTACGATACCTTTGGGCTCTTGAACGTAATGCCCCTCCCGGATACCGCGGTCTGGCTGGATGCCATGGAGTGTCAGGGAGGGGGCGCCGCTACTCAGGCTATGGTAGCCGCCGCCCGGCTGGGCATGAAAACCGCGATTGCCGCGGTACTGGGGGATGATCCGGAGGGGCTGTACCTTAAAGGGGACTTTGAACGGGAGGGGATAAATATCGAGGGCCTGCGGATCGTACCCGGCGCCGGCACCTCCCGGGCCTTTGCCGTGGTGGAAGGATCCACGGGCCGGCGGACCCTCTTTGTCTATGCCGGTTCCCTGCCGGAACTGACCCTGGAGGATGGCCTTAAACAGCTCATCCTCCGGAGCCGGATGCTGCACCTGGATGCTACGGTTTATCAGCTTGCCCTGGATGCGGCGGTTTTTGCAAAGGGCCGGGGTATACCGGTGAGCCTTGACGGCTGCGAGGACGGGGCGGGCAGGGAAAAGATCCGGGCCCTGGTGGAGACGACGGATATTCTGATAGGTAATGAATGGTATCCCCGGTCGGTGACGGGGCTAGAGGATCCGGAGGAAGCCCTCCTCACCCTGGCCCGTATGGGTCCCGGGGTAGTAATCTCCACCCGGGGCAAGGGGGGCGCCTGGCTGGCCGACCGGGGGAGACTCAAAAAATTTCCCCCCTACCCGGTGCCGGTTACGGATACCACCGGCGCAGGGGATGTGTTTCACGGCGCTTTTCTTGCCGCCTATTTGAGGGGCATGACGGCGGAAAGGGCGGTTTCCTATGCCAGCGCCGCCGCGGCAATAAATTGTATGACCCTGGGAGGCCGAAGGGGCATTCCCCACAGAAAAACACTGGACGCTTTTATGCGGGAGCGTGGTTTTTTAAAACCATGCTGAAAAAGGAGTAAAGAGTATGAAGCTCTGTTCATTTACGGAGATGTTGGCCCTGGCGCGGAAGAATCATTTTACCGTGGGGGCCTTTAATGTTCTCAACATGGAGACCATCCAGGCGGTGGTCCGGGCTGCGGATAAAGCGGCCTCCCCGGTAATCGTACAGGTGTACCACGAGGACCTGCGGTTTGGGGGGGCCCCCTATTACCGGGCCCTGGCCGGCGCGGCGGCGGAGGAAGTTTCCGTCCCTGTCTGCCTCAGTCTGGATCACGGTCAAAAGTATGAACAGGCCCTGGAGTGTATCGAAGCGGGTTTTACCGGAGTGATGATCGATCTTTCTACCGAGGACTTCGGCAAGAATGTGGAGGATACCAAAAGGGTCGTTAAGGAGGCCCATGCCCGGGGCATCTCGGTAGAAGCCGAACTGGGGCGGATATTCGACGCCGATTCGTCGAATGAAAAAATCGCCGCCGGTTTTACGGATCCGAAAACCGCCGGGGAATTTGTCAGGCTTACCGGAATCGACGCATTGGCGGTTTCCGTGGGAACAGCCCACGGGATCTACGCCGAAAAACCGAGGATCAACTTCGCTCTCCTGGGGGAATTGATCGGCGCCATTGATATTCCCATCGTGGTACACGGCGGCTCCGATACCCCCGACGGGGATGTCCGGAAAATGGTGGGGATGGGAATCGCCAAACTCAACATCGGGACCGATTTAATGAACGCCTACAACCGGGGCCTCCTTGAATGCCTGGGGAAGGGGGACAGAATGGTCCCGTCGAGGATCGTCATGGCCAATGCCCGCAGACGGGTTGAAGAGGTGGTTGCCGGTAAATTGGGTTTATTAAACCATTGCCGGCAATAGGCGCTATGGCATATCCGTCAAACCTTCCTGACTATCTCGCTGCCCATAGCGATTCTTTTCAAAAATCGGATCTATTGATCGCCCGCTTTATTTTGGAGGAGGGCCGGGCGGTCCTTAAAATGACGGTCACCGAATTCGCGGAGAGGATCGGTGTTAGTGATGCGACGATAATCCGGTTCTGCCAGAAGATAGGCTTTAAGGGTTACTATCAGATGAAGATTGTCCTTGCCCAGTCTCTGCGGGATCGGGAGGATGGGGAAAATCCGCCGGAGGATCAGGGCAGGAATCCCCTCTCCTATGTAAGCGGCATTGTGCTGGATAATATCCGGGAGACGGAGAAGAAGTTGGATCCCGGCGTCATCAACGCTGCGGCGGAGTTGATCAACCGGGCGGAGCGGGTCTGTTTTTACGCCGCCGGTAATTCCTACCCCGTCGCCCTCGATGCGGCCTATAAATTGTCCCGCATCGGCATACAGACCTTTGTTTCCGATTTGGCGGAATATCAGATTTCCAATGCCTATTTTCTGGACAAAAAATCCGTGGCCTTTGGAATTTCCCATTCCGGCGGGTCCAGGGCGGTATTAACGGCCTTTGAAATAGCAAAGGCCCGGGAAGCCCCCATTGTTTTGGTATCCAACCACGAAAAATCTCCCCTCGCTTTATTGGCGGACATCAGGCTCGTCACCGGGGCGCATAAAGAGTATTTCCGTGACGCCGGTTTGGTTACCCGGATCTGTACCATGTACCTTATCGATGTTCTTTTTTTTACTATTTTGACTCAAAAGAACAGAGATTATGCCGGGCTCTTCCGCGAGGGGGAGGAAAAAATGTCCGACCTTACCCTGTAAGGGTATCCCGTATAGGCTTTTAACTTTTCACTGAACCCGCGGTCATGCCGGCCAGAAAATATTTTTGGGCAAAAAGGTAGATCAGTAAAACAGGAAGGCTGCCCAGGAGCGACATGGCCATCATTTCATTCCACTGATAGGAAAACTGTCCCATCATCTGTTGAATCCCTATAGGGACCGTCCTCATCTCCGTGGTTTTGGTAAGGGTAAGGGCGAAGAGAAATTCATTCCAGCCCAAAAGAAAGGTAAAGATCGCCGTGGCCACAATGCCGGGGACGGAAACCGGGACCAGCACCTTCCAAAGGGCAAAAAACCGGGAAGCCCCGTCAACCAGAACCGCTTCGTCCAGTTCTTTGGGGATGGTATTGAAATAACCGGTCATCATAAGGATCGCATAGGGCAGGGTAAAGGCCATATAGGTAAGTATCAGGGCAAAGTAGGTATCATACATTCGCAGGGCCACGATAAGGCCGAAGAAGGGGATCAGCAGGGTTATGGGCGGCACTGTTTGGGTGCTGATAATAAATATGTGGATAAGCTTTTTCCCCCTAAAGGTAAAGCGGGAAAAACTATAGGCCCCAAGGATGGACACCAGCAGGGTCAATATCGTAACCGAGATAACCACCACATAGCTGTTAATAAAAAAACGGATCCTGGTTGGATTGGTCAGAATTGCCCGGTATGCTTCCACCGTAAAATGCTTTGGTACGATTCGGGGCGGCACGGTGAATATTTCCAGATTTGACCGGATTGACATGGTGATCATCCAGAATATGGGAAAGGCGGCATAGACAAGGCCCGCCGCAAGACCGATGTAGATGAACAGTAATTGTACCCGTTTTCGCCGTTTAATTGAATGAGCCATTATCCCCGCATCCTTTGGTGTTTTACATAGAAAAATGCCAATACCATGGAGAACAGGAGGATCAGCACCGCCGCCGCCGACGCGGCGGAATATTGGTATTGGTTGAAGGCCAGTTTATAGGTATAGGTGGAAAGCACTTCGGTGCTGCGGCCCGGCCCTCCGCCGGTGGCCATCCATACCAGGGGAAAGATATGGGTGGTCCAGATAAAATCCAGGAGACTGATGCTCATGATAATCGGGGCCAGGAAAGGGATGGTGATATAGATAAACCGCTGTGTTTCGCTGGTTCCGTCGATGATGGCGGCTTCGTACATATCCTGGGGAATCCCCTGGAGCCCCGCCAGAAGGCTGACCATAAAAAAGGGATACCCCGCCCAGATATTCACAAATACAAGGGTATGCAGGGCGGTCTTTGAATTCCCGAACCACTCCGCATTTTCGTTGATAAGCCGGAAGAAGCGGAGGATGTAGTTGATCACCCCCAGGGGATTGAGGAGGAGCCGCCATGTAATTGCCACTACGGTGGCGGTGAAGAGCCAGGGCAAAATATAAAAAATCCGGAAGACGGTGCGGACCAGGCCATTAACCTTTGAATTGAGGAGCATCGCAAATCCTAGTCCCAGGACAAGATGGAACAGGACGCTGAGGATGGTAAAATACAAAGTATGGAAGAAAGAATTCTGAAACTCCGGGTCCCCAAGCACCCGGAGGTGGTGCCGGAATCCGGTAAACACCGGATTGGGATTCGCTATGATATTATCGTAGAGGCTGTACCGAACCACCGTTACCATGGGGTATACCATGAGCAGGATCAGCAATGCCAGGGCAGGGACAAGGTACAGGTACGGAAGCACCCTGTTTTTCAGCTTGAACGATGACGGGGAGACTCTCTGTTTATCCCTTTGCCGCATATTACCTGCCATACAAAAGACCCTTCCCGCGGGGCGGCGCGATGGCATGGGATTCAAGGAAACCCCTGTGCCATTGCGTTCGTCATGATACTCCGCTAACCCTGTTAGTTATATTCCCCAAGCCATGCCGCCTGGGTATTCCGGATGGTCTCATCCACCGTCTGCTTTTTCTCAAGGAAGCCATGAATTTCCTGGCCGTAGATCGTCACCAGATTCATGACATTCGGCGCTCCGATCAGCTCATTCAGGAGATCCGTTTCCTGGTAAATTTCAAAGGCCCTGGCGAAATGGGGGTCCGCGGCGCCAAAATCCGGCTTTGCGTTTTTGTTCCCCGGGAAGGCGTTGGCATTGGCGGCAATATAGGCATTTACCTCCGGGGACATAAGGTATTTAACCAGCTTCCACGCGGCGTCCCTGTTTTTGGCGTTCTTCGAGATTCCCACACCCCAGGCGGCGTAGGTGCTGCCGGGTTTACCGGTATAGTTGTCCGCCACCGGCATGGGGGCAAGGTCGTAGGACAGATTCGGATTCCGGTCCTTGAGGGGGTAAATATGGGCAATAGACCCTATCATCATGGCGGCGTTGCCATTGGCGAATTCTTCCATTTCTTCGGGCTCGTTTTTGGTGAGGGAGCCGGGGGTGATAATTCCCTCCTGGTAAAGGGTGTTTAACAGATTAAGCACCCCCCGCATATCGCCGGTATCCAGGTTGGGCCGTCCGTTTGGGAAGACCTGTTTTTGGTTGGCCCACATCCAGGAGAGGACCACGTTCTGCACGCCGAAGGCAGGAGACAAGGTCATGGGGAAGGTCCAGCCGTATTGGTTTTTGGCGGGATCGGTTAGTTTGCGGCAGGCTTCGATAAATTCCGTATGGGTTGCCGGGGCTTTGCCGATACCCGCGGCCTTGAAAAGTTCCGTGTTGTAGTACAGGGGATAGATAAAGGTGGCCACCGGGAATATCCAGGTTTTATTGTCCACCTTGGGAACGCTGGC
>JAISOR010000234.1 GCA_031275535.1 Treponema sp.
CACCCTCTCTTCATTCCGTATACATCTCCCGCAAAAGTTCAGGGTCCGCCCCCAGTTCGTCCCGCAGATACCGGTCCATGCCGCCGTAAATCCGGTCTATGGTATCGAACGCGGCCTCAAGGTAGGACCGCCGCACGGACATAAGCGGCTCCTGGCCGGGATTTGAGGCAATCCAGGTTTGGTACTTTCCTTTAAGACATTCCTCCGAAAGGAGGTAATCCGCAATGATGGTCTCCCTCCCGGCTCCCAGGGCGGAAAGGACAAGGGCCGCGGCCAGGCCGGTCCGGTCCTTGCCCGCGGAACAATGAAACAGCAGGGGCGGGTTTGCGGAATTCGAGAGGAGCGCAAAGAATTCCCCGTATTGGGAACGGGCATACTCCGCCAGGATGCGGTAGAGCTTTTCCATCACCGCTTCCCCCTCGGAGTTGGTGCTGATCCTGGTCATATCCAGGATGCTCCCCGCGTCAATGGGCAGCCACCGGATACTTGTTACGGTTCCTATGGCTCCATCCGGCGCCAGGGTCTGCTCCTCCTTATCACGAAAATCCACAATGGTTTTAATATTCCGTTTCTCCAGCAGTTCCCGATCCTCCGGGCTAAGGCCGTCAAAATCCCCGCCCCGGTAGAGCAGTCCCCATTTGACCTGCCGGCCGCCCTTAAGCGGGTATCCCCCCAGATCCCGCAGGTTATACAGGCCCTTTAGGGGCAGGAGCCGCCCCGGTTTTGTCTCCTCCATATTGTTATTTATCATATAATTGAGTATATCTTAATAACCATGCAATTTGAATTAACTGAAGCGTTAATTGACCATATTTTATTTGCCATGGAAGATCAGGCCGGCGAATTCCTTGTTGATACCCAGGAGGGGGTACTGGTAGGGGGGGTGGATAATGATCCCGATGGTGAGTTCTCTGAAGAGGAACTCTCCGACGGGGACCGGTTTATTTCCCTTCCCGAATGGGATTCTTCCGATGGATACCAGCTGATGGAGCGTTTTGCCGCGGGGTTCAGGAATCCGGTTATCCGGGCTAGACTGACCGCCGCCCTTGACCGGGGCAGGGGGGTATTCCGGGCTTTTAAGGATGTCCTGGGCCAGTACCCGGAGGCGGAACGGTTTTGGTTTTCCTTCAAAGAAAGGGAGATGAAAAGGGCGGTCCTGCGGTGGTACAATGCCCTCCGGGAAGAATGGGGCCTGGAACGGATAGGCGGCGAACCGGAAGAAACGGATGATCTGGTGCTTGAGGATTTTCGGTTCCGGGACCCCCGGGAGGGTGATGAGGCTGCGGCCGCGGAACTACACCGCCTATGCCTCAAGGAAAATCCCCGGATAAACAAAGAAACCGGGGGACGCTGGGAGTTCCCGGGCTTTTTGGCCCTGGCGGCCGAGACCGGTGCGGGTGATTTTATCGCCTATATTTCGACGGCCCGGAAGGACCGGGTCCTGCACATCGTCGCCCTGGAAGTCCGGCCTGAGTACCGGGGGCTCGGTGTGGGCGAGACCCTCCTTTCCCGGCTGCTGGAGAAGATCGACCGCAAGGAAATCCATGAAGTGTTGATAGACCTTCCTGTGGAAGCGGGGGGCTTTTCCCCGGTCCTCCTGCGGGAATCCTTTGAACCCTGGGCAACCCGGTACTGCATAGACCTAAGAGACCCGGACGCCTAGCGCGAACACCACGAACTTTTTGTTTGGGGGCCTTCATTTGTACTTGACTTCACACTCCAACCTTGACACTCTCTTTTCCTCTTTGTTTGCGTCGTGGTTAAATTCTTCGCATCCAGCTCTGGAATTGTTTTGTAATATGCAATAAGATATCGACATACGGAGGCGGAAATATGAAAGCCGGAAGAATGATAGGCGGGATCCTGGTATGCGTAACGCTTGTTCTTTTTGCCGCCTGCAGGAAGGGTTCATCCTCCACTGCGGCCCCTGCCTCCACGGAGGCGCCTAAAGACGGGGCCGCCGGGACCTATTCGGGTAATACCATAAAATATACCGATGACGGTAAACGGATCATCACCGTGGGCACCTGGTATGATCGTTTCTATATGAGTAAGCATCAATCTATCTATGATGATCCCGACATGGCGGACCCGGAAACCGCCCGGATACGGCTCGATAAAATGCGGGCCATTGAGAAAAAGTACAATATCGTACTGAATTATGTGAATTTGACCTTCGACGGCATCCGGGAAAGCATCGATACCTCCATCCCCACGGGGATCCCCGATGTGGATATCTACGAGGTGGATCTCCAGTTCGGGATTCCGGCGGTATTGAATAATTATGCGATCCCCCTGGAGCAGATGGGCCTTGAGGGTACCGATGTTTTTGGCCCCCAGGTAGCGATGAAGTACCTCCGCCTTACCGGTCAGGATGAAACATACCTCTTTGCCCCCTCCAGTTCCGGGGCTACCAACGCCTATGTCCTCGCCTTTAATCAGGATATGATCCGGGCCGCGGGGCTCGAAAACCCCCAGGATCTCTACGATAGGGGTGAATGGACCTGGGCTGTATGGCGGGAATACCTTATACGCCTTACCCAGGACTCCGGTGATGGAGAGGGGCTCAAGACCTATGGATACAGCGGGTATTGGACTTCCCTGCTGACCAACCTCCTGTTTTCAAATAATACCGGCATTGCCCCGGGGGAGACGGAGACATTATCATCC
>JAISOR010000032.1 GCA_031275535.1 Treponema sp.
TTTACCAGCGTCGCCACCGCCACGGTGTTTTTATGGGCCTGGATGGTGATCAGGGCCCCGCCCTCCTTGGCGTTGGCCATTACATCGGAGAGCAGATCCGAGGTGTAGGCCCCGGACAGGAGGGCATCCTCGAATTTGTCCTGGACAATTTCCGCCCCCAGGGCCGCGGCGGCTTCCCGGATGGTCACAAGCCCCCGCCGCGCTTTTGCCGCGGCATGCCGGGAGACGCGGAACGGGGCTTCATGTTTCGTCCTTGGGGGAATCGATCAGCACCACCGACCGAACCGTTGTCCCCGAACCGGAGGCCGAGTTGATGGAGAATTCGTCGCTTACCCGCTTGGTGTTGGCAAGCCCCATGCCCGCCCCGAAGCCCAGGGAGCGGATCCACTCGTTGGCGGTAGACCAGCCTTCCTGGAGGGCAAGGTTCACGTCGGCTATGCCCGGCCCCGTATCCGCGGCCACGATGATCACCTTGTCGGGCTGGATGGAACAACTGATAGTCCCCCCGTTGGAGTGGACCACCTGGTTGATCTCCAGCTCATAACTGGCGATAGCCACCCGGCGGATGATCTTGGGGTCAATGTTCCTGGCTTTCAGGGCCTTTTTGATCTCCGTAGAGGCCCGGCCGGCCAGCTCGAAATCGTACTTTACCGTGGAGAATTCCATCTCCGAATAGAGCGGCGTGGCTCCCACGGCCTTCTGATGTATCTTTTCCAGACGCAAAACCTCCCGGTTCATCTCCACAAGCAGGGAGCCGATTACATCTTTCGAGGTGATAATCCCCACCAGTTCATTTTTCTTGTTCACCACCGGAAAACGGCCGTAACGGTCTTTGTTGAGGTAGGATATGGCGAAGGAAAGGGGCATATCGTCTTCCAGGACGATTACGTCCCGGGTCATCCGTTCCTCCGCGGAACAGTCAATGTAGCCCTTGTCCAGGGCGGTAACGATATCGTCAATAGACACAATCCCTACCAGGGTTCCCTCTTCCGTAATCGGCACCCCGGTAATGTAGTTCTCCCGCATCAGGCTCTGGATATACCGCATACTGTCGGTTTTGGCGGCGCTTATCACCGCGCTGACCATTACATCTTTGATTTTAAGCTGATAAATAAGCTCCAGAACCGCGGAAGGGGAATCCACCGTGCTGATGGGGATATCTTCCCTGGCCTGGCTTGGGCCGGGGGGAATCTCCCCCTGGGATTCCGGGGCGCCCTCGCTCATGCGACGGTCTCCCTGCCCAGGACATATTTTTCGATTACCTCGGCTACCCCGTCGTCATCGTTGTTGTTTTCCGTTACCAGCGAGGCGATGCTCTTAATCCGCTCGTCGCTGTTAGCCATGGCGACCCCCATGCCGGCCCAGCGGATCATCGCCTCGTCGTTCATGGAATCCCCGATGGCCAGCACCGCCTCCCGGCCGATACCCAGGGTATCCGCTATCAGCGCCAGGGCGGTTCCCTTGTCGGTGTTTTTCGGAAGAACCTCCAGGAAGTAGGGTTTGCTGGAAAAAAGGGTTATATCGTTCCCCAGGTAGGTCCGGATAAGGCTTTCCAGCGGCTGGAGCAGCATGGGGTCTCCGGGGATAAGGAGCTTGTAGCAGCCCTCCTCTATCATATCCCGGAAATTCTCAACCACCACCTGCCGCAGGCCGGTAAGCTTCTGATCGTAGCGGGTATACTCGTTGTCCCGGGACACGTACATGACGTCTTCCTCGTAGAGCTGGACCGCGAAGCCTTCCGCTACGGCGAGATCGTAAACAGACAGGGCGGCGCTGCTGTTGAGCCATGTTTCGGAAATCCGGTGGCCGGTATGACTTTCCTGCACAATAGTACCGTTATTGCAGATAAGATAACCCGGCCTTTTGTGCATCTTGAGGAGCCTGGAGAAGCGCTCCATCGCCGCGGGAACCCTGCCGGAAGCCAACACTACCACAACCCCCTGGGAAGCCGCCTTTTTAATGACATTCCGGGTACGGAAAGAAATAGACAGGTCCGACCGTAAAAGAGTATCATCCAAATCCAAGGCAAGTATGCGTATGGTTTCCATAAGGTATAGAATAACCCTATATTTTCCGGTATTCAATAGTATTTTTTAAGCATGTTGGATATAATTGCCCCATGGGTAAAACCTATGTGTTCGTAAACCAGAAAGGTGGGGTAGGAAAAACCACCTCGGCGGCAAATATCGGCGCATATCTCGCGGAAGAGGGAAAGTCGGTTCTCCTGGTGGATTTTGATTCCCAGGCCAATCTTTCCAGCGGGATTGGCGTCAGTTTCCCCAAACCCGGGGTTTACGAACTGATCTCCGGAACGGTACCGGTGGAAAAGACGATTCGGCATACTCCCGTACCCGGACTCTGGATTGTCCCCGCCAGCATCGATCTTTCCGGGGCGGCGGTGGAACTGATCGAGCAGGAAGAGCGGGATTTTTTCCTCAAAAGGGCCCTGGAACCGGTTCGCGGCCGCTACGATTACATCCTCATCGACTGCCCCCCCAGCCTGGGGGTCCTTACCCTGAACGGCATGACCGCCGCCGACGCGGCGCTTATCCCCATGCAGTGCGAATATTTCGCCATGGAGGGGCTTTCCCTTCTGCTCAAGACCATTAAACGGATCCAGTCCGGCCTGAACCCCTCCCTGGATATCGGGGGGATCTTCTTTACCATGTACGATCCCCGTACCCGCCTTGCCCAGGACGTGGTTAAACAGGTAAGCGCCTACTTTAAGAGCAAGGTATTCTCCACTATCATTCCCCGGAACGTCCGGCTTTCCGAAGCCCCCTCCCACGGGCTTCCCATCTCGCTTTACGATCCTCAATGCGCCGGCGCCCGGGCCTATCGAAGCCTTGCCCGGGAGGTATTAAGCCGTGGCGCCTAAAAGGGGCCTGGGAAAGGGGCTGGATGCCCTGCTCCCCATGGAGGGGGAAAGCGCTTCCCCGGAAAGCCCGGATTCCGGCCGGACAGCGCTCCCGGCAACCGGGGAGCTGTCCATCCCCCTGGACAAACTCAGATCCAATCCGGATCAGCCCCGCAAACATTTCGGGGAGACGGAACTCCGGGAGCTTGCCGATTCCATCAGGGAACACGGGATTATCGAGCCCATCATCGCCGAGGCCGACGGGGAGGGCGGCTATACCATCGTCGCCGGGGAGCGGCGTTTCCGGGCCGCCAAACTCGCGGGGCTTACCGAAGCGCCGGTGATCGTCCGGTCTTACTCCGCCAATGAGCGGATGATTATTACCCTGACCGAAAATGTGCAGCGCAGCGATCTTAACCCTATCGAGGAAGCGGAAGGCTACAAAAAGCTTATGGAATTCACCGGCCTTTCCCAGGACGAGCTTGCCGCTAAGGTGGGGAAGAACCGTTCCACCGTGGCGAACTCTCTCCGGCTCCTCAAGCTGCCGGAAGCGGTGCGCCGGAGTCTTGAAAAGGGGGAGCTTTCCCCCGGTCACGCCCGTTCGCTTCTCTCGGTAGGCGGGGAAAAGGCCCGAAATACCCTGTACCGGGAGATCCTGGAAAAGGGGCTTTCCGTCCGGGAGGCGGAAAGGCGGGCCGCCGGCCTTAACGGCAGTCCAAGGGAACCGGGGCAGGGGGAAGAAAGACCCGCCCCGGAGGGCGCGGCAAAGCGTCCCCCGGAACTGGCGAACATGGAAGAAAAGCTCATCGAAAAATTCGGTACCAAGGTAGCTATCGCCGGGGATCTGGACAAGGGGAGTATCCGCATTGATTACTACTCCATGGAAGATCTGGACCGGCTTTACAAACTTATCCTGCCGGCCTGATCGGCGGCCCTAATCCCAGGAGACCTCGTAAACCAGGGGACTTTCCAGAACCAGGAGATCCAGCAGGGGAATGTCGAATTCGGCCCGTTTTCCGGAAAATTCCCCCCCCCGGGCGGAGCGTATCCGGCCGGGAAAGTCCACGGAGGCCCGGATAGAAGCGCCGGAGATCTCGCCGGCGATAGGTTTCCCGTATATCGAAGCCACCAGTTCCAGGTATTCGGTTTTGGAGAGAGCCTCCCCGGTAGCGATGGGGGCCATAAGGGCGGAAAGGTAGTCCGTTACCTCCGGGGAGATGAGGGAGAGGATGTCCGGCCCCAGATCCCGGTTCAGGGTAAGCCGGAACCTGCCGCCCGCGGCGCTTTCCTCCAGGATGATAAAGCCTCCCTTATCCCTGGCGGGGGCCAGAAAGTCCCGGATATTGGTGATCTTCACCGGCCCTTCCAGGGCTACCGGCCCGGTATTCCGCAAAGCGGCCGATTCCACACCCGGCGCGGCGGACATGGACCGGGAGATGGCCTCGCCGTTCAGAACCGGGGCCCCCGCCTCCCCGTCCGCCATGGCGGCAAAGCCGCGGATCAGGGAGGAAAGGCGGGGCTCAAGATTGGTGGAAACCGTAAAATCCCCCGCCCCGCCCCGCTTAAGCTCCCCGGAAATCCGGGCGGCGCAGGAGGAAAAAACCGTCAGGGGAAGCAGAAGGCACAAAAAAAGCCTCTCTTGGGAAATCTTCATGACAGCATACTAACAAAAAAATCCCGTCTTTGTTACAGGCGGCCCGGCAGGATAAACGCATAGAAATTCGTTCCGAAGACAAGGCCGCCTGAATATTGCGGAAAACCGCGGTTCCGGTATACATGAAGGCGGCGGACTTGTGCTGCAACCCGGCCGCTTGCCGGACAAAATGCTCCGCGTTTTGCTTTTTCAGCGGAATTTGGCGAACCTTTGGTTCGATAGAAACTGATTTTCTGAACAACTCTATTAAATCCTGAAGGACGGCCTT
>JAISOR010000093.1 GCA_031275535.1 Treponema sp.
GATTGATTGATACGGCATTTTGTTTTATTATATACGTAAGGAGCGTTTTATATGCATAAAAAATTGACCCTAAGCCTTGATTCGAATATTATCGATTTCGCCCATGATTATTCAAAAAAATCACGTAAACCTATTTCAAAAATAATTGAGAGTTATTTCATTGAATTAAAAAACAAGAGTACGCCCGAGATTCCCAAAGAAGCGGCGGAATTATACGGAATTCTTGAAGGAATAGAGGTGCCGGATAAAAAAGAGCTAAGAAGGAAATTTCATGAAGACCATCTTAATTGATTTGAATATAATTATTGATTATCTGGATAAAAGGCCGGGTCACGAAAAGGCATTGGAGGTAATAATTCAGTGTTGTTTAAAGAAGGTAAAAGGATATTTATGTGCCCATGAAATAACTACCTTATCATATTTTCTGGATAAAAACGTTAAGGATAGAAACAAGCATATAAAAATAATTTCCGTATTATTAAAATTATTTGAAATCATCGAAATAAATAAAACGATATTGGAAAAATCGTTGTTTTCGGATTTACCTGATTATGAAGACGCGGTTATTGAAATGTCGGCTAAAGAAAAGAGCATAGATTACATAATAACAAGGAACATAAAAGATTTTAAAAATAGTCAGATAAAATCTCTATTGCCTGAAGAGTATTTGGCAATAAAATAAACCTCCCGGCTGCAAGGCTTGGATAGGAAACTGCGGACCGTCGGCCCGGCCCCGGCGGGGTTCAAAGATTTTCCCGGTTGACGCTCTTATCACGGTAGACCAGATCCTTCCGTTCCGCAAAGCCCAGTTTTTCCCAGAACCCGTTTCCCCCGGTATTCGTTTTAAAGGCCACCAGGGCGATCTTGTTGATCCCCTCCCCACGCATGGCCTCTTCCACGGCTCCTGCCAGGGCCCTTCCTATACCCTGCCTGCGGTATTCGGGCCCTACCGCAAGATGATAAATATAGGCCCGCCGTCCGTCATGGCCGCTCAGGATGGTCCCCGCTAGTTCCCCCCCAAGCTCGGCGACAAAACAGGTCCGGGGGTTCCGGTTAAGGAAGCTCTTAATCCCCGCTTCGGAATCGTCAAGGCTCCGCAGCCCTATGCCCGGACCGGAGCTCCAGAGGGAATAAACTTTTTCATAATCCTCAAGGGTCATAATCCTGACCTTCATCCTATACCCCCCGCCTTCCGGTTTTTTTTAACAAGCGCTCCCGGCGGCTGGACAATTCGGCCCGTACCATATCCCGGATTTCTTCCAGCCCCAGGGCCGCTTCCACAAAGCCCAGGGCCCCCTCTGCGTCCCGCAGCCGCCATTCGGCGTCCACCGCCAGGGCCCGGTATGCGGCGGCCCGGATCCGGGCCGGGTATGGGGCCCCGCTTGCCTCCAGGAGCCAGCGCCGCCCCTCTTTATGGCGGTTTTGGCGGAGCAGGTCCAGGCCCATGGTATATACCGCCCGGGGGCAGCCCCCGGCGGCCGCGGCGGCCAGGAGCTGCGGGCCGGTTTTTCCCGGTTCTTCCCCGAATAAGCCCCGCCGGTCCCGGCGGCTTGCGTCCCGCCAGAGCAGGGCCAGGGCCTCCGGATCCGCATGATAGGCCCCGGCGGCCTCCAGGGGCCTATGGGCAATCGCGGCCAGGGCGAAAAAGAGCCTGGCCAGGCCGGAAATATCCTTAATGTTATGATCGCAGATCCCCCCCAGGGATGAAAAATCGCCGGTCCGCAGGAAGGAAAACCATATCTCCGGGGCCAGGGCTCCGGGGACATCCCCAGTCCGGTCCAGGCCCAGGATGGCGGTTTCAATCTCCCCCTGGGAGCAGGAGGGGAGGACCCGCTTCCAAAGCCGCCGGCTGGGATGGAGCAGGTCCGCATGGTGGTAAGCGGGGGGGAGGAGCCCGTTCATAATGCAGCGGGTCTTGAGTATTTGGGCGTCGAAACTCTTTCCGTTATAGCTGACCACGAGGGGCGGTTTCCCGGCCCCTTCCCCCGGCGGCGCGGCGCCCTTGAATTCCTCCATCAGGGCTTCAAGAAAACCGGGCTCCCCGGAATAATCCAGCAGCAGGTACTGATCCACCCGGAGCAGGAAAGGGGCTTCCCGGCCTTCCGTCTCCGCCGCCTCCTTTTTTATAAGGCGGCCAAAGGCGGCCAGGAAGGCCGCCGTACCGGCGCCGCCGGAAAGGCCCGTTGTTTCCAGGTCAAAGAATACCAGGTCCCGGGGTTCCGGATCGCCCGAACCCGAGATGTAGGGGATCAGGTCCGGGACCAGGATCCCCAGGGACCGGGGAAGGGAGGGGGCAAGGGGGGCCATATCCGAAAGGACCGAACGTTTCATCGTATTAAAGCCCAGGGAACGCCAGGAGGAACCGGATATATCAGGCGGAACACGCGGCGGGGGGAGGGGAGGCCCATGGGGGCCCTGGGCCGCGGGTTTTACGGCCGCGGATGCCCTGATCCGCTGTAAACGATCCCTAAGATTCTCCATGCCGCTATGCATCCAGGGCCGTAAGAAAGGCCCTGGTCCCCGCCTTATTCCCCCCGGGGCCCACGCAGGAAGGGCAGCCGTCCCGGCAGGGACACCGTTCCAGCGCCTGCCGGCTTGAGCGGAAAAGCTCCTCCACCCGCCGGGCCAGGGCTTCGGCCAGGCCGGTGCCTCCGGGGTATTTATCATAAATAAAGAGTACGGGGACCCCGAAATGGGGGTCCCGGATCCGTTCCGCCAGGCCCAGGTCCCGGGGATCGCAGAGCAGAAAAATGGGGGCGATCCGTTTTATCAGGGTCCCCGCGCCGGACAGAACCGAGGCGGCCCCGGCTTCGTCCATCCCGGCCAGGCATGCGCCCCCCCGGCTAAGGGCGGGATCAAAGAGCAGGGCCAGGGCCCTGCTCTGCATCTCCTCCTCGGGCAGATGAATATCCCCATACCCGATATTCTCATGGGTATGGAAGCGGATCTTCTTGAATTTGGCCGCCTGGGAGCGGACCAGCACGTCCCCCAAAACCCCCGCGGCTGAACAGCCTGTGGCTGAACAGCCCGCGGGCGGGGGAGGGGCCCCCGAAACCGGCGGGACCCCTCCTTGCCCGCTCCCTTCCCCGTAGGTAAAGGATTCATCCTCGGTCAGCACCTTAATATCGGTTTTTACCAGGCCGTCGGTAAAGTAGTTTACCTCCGCCTCCCGGACAAGGCACTTCCGGTTTTCTATATCCAGGGATTCCACCAGGTACTGCCTCCCCCGGTGGATGTATACGGCGTTCTCGAAGATAAGCTCCTTGGCGCTGGGCCTGTCCATCTCGCCGATAACCTGGTTCCTGCCCTGGGTCACGTCCACGATAACCACATTGTCCGCCGTGGCGGAACGGAGGCTGATCCCCTCCGCGGGAAAGGACCGGTCCGCCCAATGCCAGCGGTCCGCGCTGTGCCGGACTATGCCTTCCTCCTCCAGATAGGCCAGGACCTCCCCCGCGCCGGCGCCCAGGGGTTCCTCCCCCCGCGCCATGGCCTCGTCCCGGAAGGGAAGCTCAAAGGCGGCGCATTTGACATGATCCGTGAGGATGTAGGGATTATGCGGATCAAGCCGGGCCTCCTCGACGCCGGTCCTGAAAAACCACTCCGGCTCGTTCATGATAAACTGGTCCAGGGGGGAAGCGGAGGCCACAAAGACCGACACCGAGCTTCCCCCCCGGCGTCCCGCCCGGCCCGATTGCTGCCAAAAGGAATTGAAGGAACCGGGGAACCCCGCCACCACCGAGGCGTCCAGGCCGCCGATGTCTATACCCAGTTCCAGGGCGTTGGTAGACACCACCCCCTGGATACGCCCCTCCCGGAGGCCCCGTTCTATCTCCCGCCGGTCATTGGGAAGCAGCCCGCCCCGGTAGGCCTCAACCTTGATCCGGGAATTATCGGTATAGATATTGGCCAAATCCTCGTTCACATAGGCTGCGGCAATTTCGGTCTTAATCCGGGAATGGGCAAAAAGGATGGTTTTGATTCCCCCCTTAAGAAGGGCCAGCATCCAGCGGCGGCTTTCGGTAACCACGCTGCGGCGGATCCCCTGGACGGGGTCTACCAGGGGCGGGTTGTAGAGGATGATCCGCTTTTCCCCCCGGGGGGCGCCGTTATTGTCCACCAGGGTAACCGGCTCCCCGATAAGGGTCTCCGCCAGCTCCAGGGGATTGGCGATGGTGGCGGAACAGAGGATAAACTGGGGTTTCGAGCCGTAAAAGGCGGCGACCCGCCGCAGCCGCCGCAGCAGATCCGCCACATGGCTCCCCAGGACCCCCCGGTAGGCGTGGGCCTCGTCGATAACGATGTATTTTAGATGGGAAAAAAAGCTAATCCATTTGGGATGGTTCGGTAAGATCCCCGCATGGAGCATGTCGGGGTTGGAGATGATGATCCGGCCCGTGTCCCTGGCCGCGGTCCGCAGGGATGCGGGGGTATCCCCGTCATAGACGGCGGCCTTTACCGGAATGGCCTCCGCCGCGGGATCCCCCGGCGGCCGGGCCCCCTCCCGGTCTTGGGAAAGGAGCAGTTCCTCCAGCTCCGACTGCTGATCCTGGGAAAGGGCCTTGGTGGGAAACAGGTAGAGGGCCCGGGCCTTTTCGTCCCGGAGCAGGGCCTGGAGGGTGGGGAGGTTGTAACAGAGGGTCTTCCCCGATGCGGTGGGGCTTACCACCACCACATGGCGGCCCCGCCGGAGCTCTTCCCAGACCTCCCCCTGATGGGTGTATATCCGGGATATGCCCCGGTTCCTCAGGGCCGCGGCGATACGCCCGTCCAGGTCCGCGGGAAGGGGCGCATAGGAGCCTTCCCGGGCCGGCAGGAGCCGTTCCTCCACGATATTCGCGGCAAAAGCGGGGTCCCGGAGGATTTTTTCTAACGCGGCGGCGCTGTCCATATGGTTTCCATCATATCCTCAAGAAAGAATAAACGTAAAGTATCGACAGACAGGGAAATCCATTTTATACTTCATGGTAACAAGTTTTATATGCCCCTGGAATCGCTTCAATCGAAGGGGTAAGAGTATCCTGAGATGAGGAGGAGCATCATGTCTGACGTTTTGTCTATTGTATTAGGCGGGGGTAAGGGGACTCGCTTGTTTCCTTTAACCCAGGCAAGGGCAAAACCGGCGGTTCCCTTCGGCGGAAAGTACCGTCTGGTGGATATCCCCATTTCAAACTGTATTAACGCCAATCTAAGACAGATATACATCCTTACCCAGTTTAATTCCGCGTCGCTCCATCTGCACCTGGCCCAGACCTATATGTTTGACACCTTTTCCAACGGTTTTGTGGAGATCCTCGCGGCGGAACAGACCTTTGAACATTCCGGGTGGTACGAGGGGACCGCCGATGCGGTACGGAAGAATTTTATCCACTTTAGGACCCAAAACCCGGATTATTACCTTATACTGTCCGGGGACCAGTTGTACCGCATGGACCTTAGGGATTTTCTCGAAAAACACAAGGAATCCGGCGCCGCCATTACTATTGCCTGCACCACCGTAAGCCGGGACGACGCCAGCCAGTTGGGGATCCTCAAGGTAAACAAAAGCGGCGGCATAACCGAATTTTTGGAGAAACCGGGGCCCGCTAAGGATATTGCCGATTACAAGGCGCCCCCGGAACTGCGGCGGGATAAAAACAGCAAGGGGGATGAATATCTGGCCTCCATGGGGATCTATATTTTTAATGCCCAGGCCATGGAAAGCTGCCTGGCCAACGAACTTACCGATTTTGGAAAGGAAATAATTCCCGCCGCCATCCATAACCTTAAGGTCAACGCCTATATCTTCGAAGGATACTGGGAAGATATTGGGACCATCCGCAATTTTTACGAGGCAAACCTGGAGCTTACCACCCTTAGGCCCCGGTTTGACGTATACGATGAGTCCCGTCCCATCTATACCCATATGCGGAACCTCCCCCCCTCAAAGATGAATTTTAGCAACATGAACCAGTCCATAGCCGCCGAGGGCTGTATTATCACCAATGCGTCCATTACCAATTCCATTGTCGGGGTCAGGACCATCATTGAGTCCGGGGCAAGCCTTAACGGGGTTGTCTGTATGGGCGCCGACTTTTATGAAACGGAAGTCCAGAAACAGCAGAATGCCGAGGGACGGGTTCCCAATATCGGCATCGGGAAGGGGACCATTGTTAAGGGGGCCATTATCGATAAGAACGCCTGTATAGGGGAGGGCTGCCGGATCGGTATTGACGATCTGCCCCGGGTGGACGGCAACTACGGGCATTACTACATCGTGGACGGCATCATCGTGATCCCTAAAAACGCGGTTCTATACCCCGGCACGGTGATATAGGGGTCTCGCAAGCATAAGAGACCACGGAGAGAGGGCCGCGGACAGAGACAGGTACGAAATTCTGGCCTGATAGCTTTGCTTTTACCTCAATTCTCTGTGTTATTTGTAGAAAAAAAGGTTGGGGTATGGGAGGGGGCCATACCTTATTCCTCCGATAACCGCCTGGAAGGCTGTTTTCGCAGCCAATTACACGAGGTTATTTGCAAGGAGCACACATGAAAAAAAGAGAGCATGTCTTCGAATCCCAAGGGCGTAGGCTTTTGGCAGGTTTTACCGTCTTCCTGCCGCAATTGTGAGCGCAGGGGCGCCAGGCGCCAGAAATTAATTGTTGGCGGCGATCCGTTCCCGTACCATCTCGCTGATGAGTTCCGTGGGGGTCTTGTGGGTCGCCATCGCCCTGGTAAGGAGGTAGTCCTCCGAAAGCTGGTCAAGGGCGATCATTCTGAAAGACTTTTTTGCAAATCCGCCGTTTTTGGCGGGGTTAACCTTGGGCGGGTTTTTGGTATAGTATTCGTCCCAGTAGTCCGCTTCTTCATCGGTCATTTCTTTCATGGTAACTCCTGTTTAAACCGCTTTTAGCGGTGTCATTAATCGAACGCAAACGCGAAACGTTTATCATAACTCCTCTCCGGTCAACAGGGGAATAAATATGTCCCGTAAAGACATGGCGTGAAACACCAGTATCCTCCCGTCATCCAGTTCATTGTAGAGTATCTCAAGGGGATTACCCGCACTGTTGAAACCGATAAGCAAGTGTTTTTCCTCATCACCTTCCACCGGAAGATCATACCGGGCGGTACTAAAGGCCCACCGTATATCGTCCTCGGTCACATGATGTTTGAAAGCAGACGGTTTGCATACAATGTCCGGATCCATACATAAATTATATAATCGCTACAGAAGAAAAGCAAGCTAAACGCAGGTGCCAGGCACCGGGTTGAGGGGAGCGGGTTATGCCGCTTGCCGATATACTGCGCTGTACCCTGTGGAAAAACGGATTAACTGCTACCATGGATAAGAAAGCGTGGGGAGAACGGGTTTAAAAAGAGCGCCGCACCGCCGGGGAAGGCGCCGGCTGCTCCCCGGTACGCTCCTCCCGGAGGGGCTCCCCGGGGAAATCGCGGCCCGCGGTTTCCTTGAGGGGTATCCGTTCCTCCGGGAGCTGCGGCCGCAGGGCGATTTTCCCCCGGCGGCTGTCGGCGATAAACACGGTGCTTGGGGGGTAGTCTTCTTCCAGCAATAGGAAGGACAGGGGATCCTCCAGTTCCTTTTGTATGGCCCGCCGCATGGGCCGCCCCCCGTATTTGGGGTCCCAGCCTTTTTCGATAAGGAGCCGCCGGGCGCCGGACAGGACCCGGATAAAATAGCCCTGTTCCGCCAGGCGGCCGCCGAGTTCGTTGATCTGTATGTCCAGGATAGCCTCTACTTGTTTTTCATCCAGGGCATGGAAGACCACCACATCGTCTACCCGGTTTAAAAATTCAGGATTAAAGAGGCGGCGCAGTTCCGAAAGGGCCGCGGCCTCTATTTCCGCAATTCCCATGATCCCCGTTCCGGTGGTAAAACCGAGCCGGGAATCCCGGGAAATTTCCCGGACCCCGGCGTTGCTGGTCATGATAATTACGGTATTCCGAAAACTTACCGTATGGCCCAGGTTGTCCTTCAGTTCCCCCTCTTCCAGTACCTGGAGCAGCAGGTTGAACACCTCGTGGTGGGCCTTTTCAATCTCGTCAAAAAGCACCACCCGGTAAGGATTCCGGCGGATCTTTTCGGTTAAGATGCCCCCTTCCTCATACCCGATATAACCCGGAGGTGCCCCCACCAGCCGGGAGGTATTGTGCTTTTCCATAAAATCGGACATATCGATGCGGACCAGGGATTCTTCGTTCCCGAACAGGTACTCGGAGAGCCGTTTTGCCAGGAGGGTTTTTCCCACCCCCGTGGGACCCAGAAAGATAAAGGAGCCCAGGGGCCGCCGGGGGGAAGATATCCCCGCCCGGGATCGCCTGATGGCGGAGGCGATGCGCCCCACCGCGTTATCCTGTCCCACCACTTCCTTGTGGAGTTCCTCCTCCAGCTTTAAAAGCCGTTTTGTCTCCTGTTCCTCCAGCCGGGTTATAGGAATCCCCGTGGCTTCCGCCACAACCCGCCGGATATCCCCCTCGCCCACCTCCGTCCGGATATCCCGGGCACTCCGTTCCCAGGCCTCCCGGAACGATTCCAGCCGGCTCCTGAGGTTCCGGACCCTGTCGCGGATGTTCGCCGCCCGTTCATAGTCCTGGCTGGAGACCAGGGCGTTCTTTTCTTTGATGAGCAGTTGAATCTCCGCCTCAATTTCGGTAATTTCCGGGGGCTGGCTGCCGGCTTCCAGCTTCCGCATGGCCCCGGCTTCGTCCAGGATATCAATGGCCTTGTCCGGCATGAACCGGCCCAGGATATACCGCTGGGCCAGGCGGGCGGCGGCCTGGACCGCTTCCGGCGTATAGCTTATCCGGTGGTGGTCCTCATAGCGTTTTTGAATTCCCCGGAGGATCCCCAGGGTTTCATCAAAACCGGGCTCATTTACCAGGATGGCCTGGAAACGCCGTTCCAGGGCCGCGTCTTTTTCAAAATGTTTGCGGTATTCCGCCAGGGTGGTGGCGCCGATACACTGGATATCGCCCCGGGAAAGGGCGGGTTTCAGCATGTTTGAGGCGTCAATGGTCCCCTCGGCGCCCCCCGCCCCGATGATGGTATGGATCTCGTCAATAAAGAGGATCACGTTTCCCGCCTGGGATATTTCCTTCATGATTTTTTTGAGCCGTTCCTCAAATTCCCCCCGGTATTTCGTACCCGCCACCACGGAACCCATGTCCAGGGAAAGGATGCGCCGTCCCGAGAGGACCTCGGCAACGTCGTTGCCCGCAAAA
Organism: Treponema sp.; assembly: GCA_031275535.1. Next base: position 9,226 of record JAISOR010000093.1, read on the forward strand.
AGCTGGGCCAGGCCTTCCACGATGGCGGTTTTACCCACCCCGGGCTCGCCTACCAGCACGGGGTTGTTCTTGGTTCTCCGGGCCAGGATCCGTACCGCCCGGTCAATCTCCTTTCGCCGGCCTATGACGGGATCCAATTTGCCCGATTTTGCTATGGCGGTCAGGTCCCGGGAATATTCGTCCAGAGTGGGGGTATGGATCGAATAACTTGCCTGTTTTGATCGTACCGTGGTATGGGGAATTTTCCCTTCCCCCTGCTTGTGGCTTTCCTGGTGCATAAAAGCCGGTTGGTATCCCTCCGCCGCAAGGTATTCCTCTTCGTGGATGGGCGGCTCATGGTTAAAGGTGGTCTGTACCACCACCCGCAGCATATCCGTATCCACCGCCCGCTGGTTCAGGTATATCTGGACCGGGGAATCCTGTTCCCGCATGGCGGCAAAGAGGAGATGTTCCGTGCCGATATAGTCATTCCCCAGGGAACGGGCCTCCTCGGCGGCGTTCTCCAGCATGGTTTTGGTCCGTTTGGAGGGGGGCACATCCCCAAAAACCAAGGCCCCGGGCATTCGGGGTATCTCGTTCTCTATGGTATGCCGGAATTCCAATATGTCTATCCTGAGGAACATCAGGGCCTTGCAGGCTATTCCGGAGCCCTCTTTAAGCAGGGAAATGACAATATGTTCCGGCAGTAACTGATCCGAGTTAAAATGGCGCGCTTCGTCCTGCGCCTCGACGGTTAAGATGCGCTGCGCCCGCTGGGTTAAACCTTTAAACAAGTGATCCTCCCATAACTAAGAACTGCTTTCAGAAATACCCTGGCCGACCAAAACAAGGGAAATTGCCGCTTCATGGAGTTCCTGTACTCCCCTGGTCCCCAGCCGGATCCGGACCAGGGTAAGGTTTTCATAGGGCCCCTGATCCGCTCCCGGCGGAGTTCCCGGGCCTGGCCTTTCAAGGCGGTAGGTCTCCCGGGACATCCCCGTCCCATTTTGGGGCCGCAGCTCCAATAGCTCCTGATTATCCAGGAGAAAAAAGGTATATTTCCCCTGTTGCACGGTTTCGCCGGTGTACAAGGTATAGGCGCCGTCTTTGGAAAAGCTTATTTTTCCGATGGAACCGTCATAGACGGCGTCAATATGGGGCGCCATGGCCGGCCCAGGCCGGGGGCTGGCAATTTCCACCATCCCCGCCTTCCGGTACGAACCATCCCAGGGGGCGCTGACTTTTATCTTCAGGCGGACATCCTCAAAAACCTTAACCCGGATGCTTTCCAGGGACTCCAGCTCAATATCCAGGAAACGCCGCAGGGTGGTTACGGAAATATTCTGGCTGGATACATACAGGCCGTACCTGGTGGGACTGGAATTCTGCCAGGTAAACACCTGCTGTATTTCTTCCCCATAAAAGATGATCTCCCTGTTAAGGGAGTCAAAATAAATATATTGACGGCTGTCCGTGGTCCCTTCGGGGCTCACATAATACCACAGACCGCTGATAAAGGACTCAAAGGCATCGGGGCCGCCGTTTAACAATTCCCGGACCCGGCGCTGCTCAATCTGGGAGCCCGGCACCCGGGTAATCCTGCTCTGTTCATAAAGCCCGTTCCCCGGATTATAGGAATAGGTAATTTCCACCTGATCCAGAATATTGGAGGATTCATAATCCCGGCCAAAGGCGGCGATGGTAAAACTCTGTCCCCTGGCAAACCCAAGGTGATAGGCCTGGGTCCGCTCCGTTTCCTGTACGGAGATAGAGCCGTCGATACGAAGCTCCGCGATTTTATTAAAAACCTGGCCTTCCCCGGAGGATTCATCCGGGAAGGGCCTTTCCCGGAGAGAAGTCTGGCTGTTTTTCCTGAAAACGGTCAGGGTATGTTCCCCGGCGCCGTTCATGCCGGAAACGAGGACGCAGATGCCCCGATCCCCGATCATATCCTGGGCATAGAGGGTGATGGTCCCCGGCCGGGTGGCGGCGGTGGGGGCGCTCCATATCCGCTTATATCCCCCGGTTTGATCGTCAAAATCGGCATAGGTGATGTAGATAGGGCTGTCGAGCTCCAAAAGGTTCCGGTAGGCGATAATCTGTTCATCCAGCAGATCCCCGTCAATATCCTGGGTCAGGGCCGTAACCATGGTTTCCCCGTCGTTCAGGGCTACCTTGGCGTTCACACTGTCCTCATAGGCCATCCGTTCCGCCGCGCTCTCCGCTTCGTATGTCTCCGGAACCGCGGTGGATTGGGGGATAATAACCCTGGTTTGCCATTGTTTTTTCCCCTGGGGATGGAATATATCCCCCGGAAATACCAATAAGAACCCTATACCCAGGGCGGTAAGTATAAAAAACAGGAGGATTAGGATCCTCAGGCCCTTTCGTGTCATATTTTATCCAGCATGGTTTCGACTTTTTTCAGGACCTGCGCCAGGGTCTCCGTAATGCCCCAGGCGCTTTTGAACCCCGCGGCCATAACATGCCCCCCGCCGCTGAAATGCTGGGCGATCTTGGAGACATTTACCTGGCCCTTGGAACGCAGGGAACAGCGGATTACCCCTTCGCTTTTTTCTTTGACAAGGATGGAAACCAAAATATCCTTGCTCTTTAAGGGAATATTAATAAAAGATTCGGCGTCTTCAAAATTCGCCCCCGTGGATTCCAGGTCCTCTTTTCTGAGGATCTGAACCGCCACCCGGCCCCCGGCGTGGATCTCCAGGGTGGAAAGCACCTGTTTTTGCAGGAGCAGCGCGCTGATAGAGGCGCTTTCGTTCAGCGCCCCGTATATTTCATAGGGGACTACCCCGGCTTCGACCAGGATCAGCGCGGCCTTAAGGGTTCTGGTGCTGGTTTTTGAATAGGAAAAGGAGCCCGTATCGTAGCTTATCCCCGCAAAGGCGGCCCTGGCGGAGTACAGATCCGGGCCAATGCCCCAGGATTCGGCCAGTTCCACGATCATTTCGCAGGTGGAAGAGGCTTTGGGATCGATGTAGCCATCCAAAAGGGAATGGCGGGCCAATTCGTGGTGATCCACCACAAATACTTCCCGGAATTGGGGCAGTATGTGTATCATGCCGCCGGTATTAAATTCATCCGCAGTATCTACAATAATAAGGGCCGACTGCCCCGGAATATCCCCGTGTTTCTCCGCGTCCCAGACCTCCATCGTGCCCTGGGGGTCCATAAAGGCGAAACGGTCCGGCATAGGGCTCATATTGATTATCCGCACCGTCTTATTCATGGTTCGCAGAATGTGGGCAAATAAGAGCTCCGCCCCAATCCCATCCGCATCGGGACCCTCATGGGTCGTTAGAACGATGGATGTATGCCTGTTTACAAAATCCAACACCTTCCGCTGCATACCTTGGAAACCGTCTCCCCCCGCAATAAGCTAGCCGCCGGTTTTCCCGGCGGACATATACGCCGCCCCGGCCCTCTGTATCCGGGGCCCTATTCCCAGGGCCACCGTTAAGACCCTCCATCCGGGGAAATCCTCAACCCGGGACTACCGTAAAAGCCCGGCAAGCTCCCGGGAAAGGGCCGTGGAATCCCCGGAGGCCCCGTTTGCCGGGCCGCTTATCAGCAGCGTATAGGCGATCTTCCGGCCCGCCGCCGCCTTTTGCCGGTCCTCCGCCGCCCTCAGGGCCCCCGCATAGTCCGCATGGGCGCTTTGGGCGGATAAGGCCCGGAGTTTTGTCTTTACCTGCTCCTTTTGGTCCGCCCCGCCTATGGGACCGGAAAAAACCTCCTCCGCCCTGTCTGCGGCAAGCCAGATGTTTAGGGTATCCCCTTCCCGGAGCAGCCCCTCTACAATGGTATCACAAAGCCAATTTATAGCGCTATCCCTCCCGCTTTTTATGGCGGAAGAACCGTCGAAAATCAAATACATATCTATAGGAGTATTCCGTTGATCTGCCCCAAAAAGCAGCCAAGGAAAAACCAGCCCCATAAGGGCCAATCCCAGGATCTTTTTTTTCATAAAACCCCCATATATGCTTTATTTTACCATATTTTAAAAATATATACAGATAAGATCGGCTAAATAATAAAAAAAGGCTTTACTTTTTTCATAATATGTAGCTAATATAAGGGTAGGATTATTTATGTATAAGCGATAGCTAAATATTTTTTCAAAGGAGTCATGATTATGGGAGTGATTGATCTACCCAAAAGCCCAAATGTGTTTCATCCGGAAAAGCCGAGTGCCGTCGGTTCGCGGAATTCCTTAGCCCAGGAATACCGGGATCAACAAAATGAAGTTAATCAACTTCTGGAGGAAGAGACTAACAAAGTCATCCACCACCTTACCGCAAAGTTACCCAAGGATGTGCTTGAACGCCTGGATGTAATGGGCGGCCTTAAGGAGAAGTTGTATAATTATTTCAACCAGAATTACCAGAACATGTTCAACCGTTACATGGTAACCACTGAAGATGAAATGGTAAAAAAGATCCGGAACTATGTCGACAAAGAGGAAACCAAGGTCCTCGCCCGGTATACGCCCAAGGAAATCGCGGATCTGCTGGATCAGGTTGGCGGCGCCGATAAGTTCAATACCGGCGAAATTGAAAAATCTATGGTCAACATGTACGGCCATTTGCAGGGTCACATCCAGCGGGGGGTTAACGACCTTGAGAATCTGACCAACAGCCTGCTGCGCCAGAAGACCGATACCGGCGCCTTTATCCGGGGGGAAAACGCCTATTCTATCGTAAAGTGCGCTTTTAAGGACAACCTTATAAAGCCCAAGACCGTTACGGACGTAAAACTTTCGGTAAACATCCTGGATGCGGAGCTTATCAGCCCCATTTTCCACTATCAGGTAACGGTGGAATACCTTATCAAGGATCTGCTTTCCAAGCATATCACCGACAGCATCGATAAAGAAATCGAGAAATTAAAGGATGAGCGGATCGATCAGGGGCTGGAGGAGCTTTCGGACAGCGAGATCATCTTTAACAAGATCGGTAAGGTGGAAAACTACACCGATGACAAACTCGACGATCCCAAGTCAAAGCGGTACAGTATTATCGCCAAGACCCTGATGGAGCGGATCAACGACCTGCGGGCGGAAATAGA
>JAISOR010000052.1 GCA_031275535.1 Treponema sp.
GTAAGCGGTTCTGGAATTCCCTGCCGGCGGAGACCGGTTCCCGGGCTCCGCAGGCAGACTCTACAGGCTAGCGAACGGGGGGAATTCCCGCTCCCCCGCGGGTTTCACGGGTAAGGCAAAAAGTAAACGGCGCTAAATGGTGAGCCTTTTCCAAAACCCGGTTAGTTTTGGAAAAGGCTTCCGAAAAAGCGGCCTAAAGCCCGCTTTTCCCAATAAATCTAAGGTTGCTTTCCCAAAAACTGAAGTTTTGGGAAAGCCTCTGGTATTAGTGAAAGTCGCCCCAGCGTTTGCCGGTTTCCACGCTGACCCTGAGGGGGACCTTGAGGGCGGCGGCTTTTTCCATTTCCTGCCGGACCAGGCAGGCGGCTGCCGCGGCCTGGTCTTTGGGGGCCTCCAGGATGAGTTCATCGTGGACCTGGAGCAGGAGCCGGGCGGGGCTTTTTTGCGCGGTCAGGGCCCGGTCCAGGTTCAGCATGGCGGTCTTGACGATATCCGCGGCGGAACCCTGGATGGGGGTGTTCACCGCTACCCGTTCCGCGGCGGCTTTTTCGGTTTTGTTCCGGGAATTGATCGCCGGGATATACCGCCGGCGGCCCAGGATGGTGGAGGCGTACCCGGTTTGTTCGGTTTTTTTGATGAGTTCCTCAATAAAGGCGCGGATTCCCTGGTAGGTCCTGAAGTAGGCCTCGATAAAGGCCGCGGCGCTGGTCCGGCTGATGCCCAATTCGTTGGAAAGCCTGAAGGCGCTCATGCCGTACATGACCCCAAAGTTGATGGTTTTGGCGATCCGCCGCTCCGCCGGCTTGACCTGATCTTCGGGCACCCCGAAGATCAGGGCCGCGGTCCGGGCGTGTACGTCCTTGCCCTCGTTAAAGGCGGCCACGAGGTTTTCGTCTTCCGAAAGATGGGCCAGGACCACCAGCTCTATCTGGCTGTAGTCCGCGGAGATCAGGACCTGCCCCGGGGCGGCGATAAAGGCCTCCCGGATCCGGCGGCCCTCCTCGTCCCGGATGGGGATGTTCTGGAGGTTCGGTTCCCGGCTGGAGAGGCGGCCCGTGGCGGTGCCGGTTTGGACAAAGTTGGTGTGGATCCTGCCCTGGGAGTCGGCCATGTCCGCCAGGGTGTCCACGTAGGTGGACTTGAGCTTGGCCAGGGTCCGGTGGCGGAGGATCAGGGCCGGCACGGGGTCTTCCCGGGCAAGCTCTTCCAGGACCGCCACATCGGTGGAATAGCCGGTTTTGGTCTTCTTGCCCGGCCTGAGTTTCCGCTCGGTAAACAGCACCTCCTGGAGCTGTTTGGTGGAGGCCAGGTTGAACTCGCGGCCCACGAGTTTATAGGTGTCCCCCTGGATCTTCCCAAGCTCCCGGGAGATCTCCGTCCCGTAATCCCGCAGGACCTTGCCCTCCACCTTGATCCCCGCCCCCTCCATTTCCGCGAGGATCGGGAGGAGGGGCATCTCCAGATCGAGGAAAAGCCCCAGGGAGCCGGTCCGCCGCAGCCGCCCCTCCAGGAACTGTTTCATCCGCAGGGTCAGGTCCGCGTCTTCCCCGGAATAGCGGACCGCGGTTTCCAGGGACACCGTGTCAAAGGTGCTGCCCTTGGGGACGATGTCGTTGTAGGCCAGGGTGGTCAGGTTGAAGCGGAAGGCCGCGAGGGAATCCAGGGAGTAGTTGTTCCGCTCCGGGTCGTCCACCCAGGCGGCCACCATGGTATCCCAGATTTTGCATTTCCACCGGGGGATGCCCCAGCCCCGGGAGACCTTGTAGTCGTATTTGGCGTTGTGGGCGGCGACGGTCATGGCGGGGTCCGCGAGGAGGGGGGCAAGGAGGTCCCGGACTTTGGCGGGGTCCAGGAAGGGCCCGGTTCCGCCGTGGGCCGCCAGGGGCACGTAAAAGGCTTCTTTGGGCCGGAGGGCCAGGGAGATCCCGATGGGCCGGGCGTTCCAGGCGTCCAGGGAATCGGTCTCAAAGTCCAAGGCCAGGCTCCCCTGCTTTTTCGCGGCGCCCAGGATTTTTTCCAGAGCGGAGAATTCCAGAACCGCCCGGTAGGTTCCCTCCCCCAGCAGGGCGGGATCAAGCTCCCCGTTTTTGTCCGGCTCCCCGGCCTGATCCGGTTCGCCGGGAAGCTCCGGTTTCCGGGGGGCTTCGGGGGAAGGGGACCCGGCGATCCCCGGGTCCAGGTCCAGGGCGCTCCGGCGTATCCCCTCCCGGAGGAGGACCCGGGCGCCCGCGGTCCGGTCCAGGTTTTCCACGGAAAGCTCGTCGATGCCGGCAACGGGGAGGGGGGCTTCTTCGTTCAGGGTGATGAGGGACCTGGCGAAATAGGCGCTTTCCCGGCCTTCGGCCAGTTTTTTGCCCACCGCTCCCTCGATACCGGCGATGTTTTGGTAGATTTCATCCAGGGAACCGTAACGGGCCATCAGCTTGACCGCGGTCTTTTCCCCCACCCCCTTGACGCCGGGGATATTATCGGCGCTGTCCCCGATGAGGGACAGAAGGTCCAGGACCTTATCGGGCAGGACCCCCCATTCGGCCTTAACTTCTTCGGGCCCCACCACCTCGAAGCTCCCCCCGGGGGCGGCGCTCCGTCCGGCTTCGGGCCGGACCGCCTTGAGGGGCCGCAGTTCGTAGGTGCCCCTGCCGGCCAGCTGGAGCAGGTCCTTATCGGAGGAGAGGATATAGCACTGCCGGTTTTCGGCCTGACAGCGCCGGGCCAGGGTGGCGATAATGTCGTCCGCCTCGTACCCGTCCGCCCGCAGCACCGGCACCCCCAGGGCGTGGAGGAACTCCTCCACCAGGGGGACCTGGGCGTGGAGGTCCTCCGGGGCCTTTTGCCGGGTGGCCTTGTATTCGGGATACGTTTCGTGCCGGAAGGTGGGCACCGGCGAATCGAAAACCACCCCAAGCCTGCGGGGCCGCCGGGGGTTTTCCAGGGGCTTTTCCGCCGGGTCCATGGCCGGGGCCCCTTCGTCCAGCAGGCTGATCAGGGTCCGGGCAAAGCCGAAGAGGGCGGAAATATTTTTCCCCTGGGCGTTACGGAGGGGCCGGGAGACAAAGGCAAAATAGGACCGGTATATGAGCCCGTAGGCATCGATAAGGTAAAGGGGAGCTAAAGGCTGAGGATTTTTCCGCGATTCCGGCATAGAGCATACCCCCGAGCCTTTCCCAAAATCCGGTTGGTTTCGGGAAAGGCTTTGGAAAAAACGGCCCAAAGCCCGTTTTTTCCTCTAAATCTAAGGTTGCTTTCCCAAAAGCTGAAGTTTTGGGAAAGCCTCCCCCTTAATAGACCGGGTTTTCCGCCCCGGTTAACCGCTGATATCAAGAATAGAAGGGACGCCGGAATCCGCATATATCGAAGACCGTCTGGCAAAGGGGTTCCCCCGCAGGCTTTTTATCTCGGAACGGATCTGGATCATCCTGACCGAAAGGAGCTTCTTATTGCGTTCCAGCCGAACCGCGGCTTCGGTTTTAAGTTCCTCCACCACGGATCGCAATTCCGGTACTTCCCGGGCATCTTCGTGGGGATAGGCGGCCTGGTACATATACTCCAGGGGATCGATCACCTTCTGGATGGAAAAAATATCCCCCAGGATCCGTTCTTCCAATTCCACATGGGAGATAAGTTCCTCGGCGCTGCCCTGTTCAATCACATCCTTCTGTTTATCCAGAACTTCCACATACTGCCTGAAGCGGCTCCGCTGTTCCAGGAGCAATTCCCGGAACCGTTTAAGCACCGCCACCCGCTGGGTTATTTCTTCCGAAGAAACAGCCGGTTCGTCCTGCCTCACGTTGGTATCCATGGCCCTAACCGGCGATATTGACGCCCACCAAAGGCCGGTCTGTGCTTTCGGCGGCGTTTTTGGCGATGACTTCGGCCCAGGTGCCCCGCAGATCGCTTAACATGGCGTGGACGCTGTTGATCCGTTTGAGGTCCTGGGCTATATTGGCTTCTAATAGTTCCTGATTGAACCAGGTGTACAGGGCGAAGAGATTTTTGGCGATATCCCCCCCCCGCTCAAAATCCAGGGAGACCATTAATTCGGAGATAATCTCCTGGGTTTTCAGGACCGCTTTGCCGATCTGCTCAATCCTGGAAGGATCCTTCTTGCCGGAGGCATTCAGGGCAAGCAGTTCCAGGCCGCGATCGAGCTGTCTTATCGCCTCATCATAGAGCATAATGATAAGCTGTCCCTGGCTTGCGGTTTTTATCCTGGTTTCCCGATAAGCGGCTAACGCATTGGTATAGGCCATAATGATCCCCTCTGTTACGACGGTATGTCGATAATCCGGGGACCGGTCGGGACATAATTCGGCGAATTATACCCTTGGGGCAAAGCCCCTGGTCCCAGGCATTCTTTTCTTTATCGGCGTATCCGGCTTTATGCTAAAGATTTTTTAAAAAAAAATCTACCGATAAATCCCCGGGCTTTTTACCGTTTATCCGGGATACATGAGGCTTTCCCAAAACCTCAGTTTTTGGGAAAGCAACCTTAGATTTATGGGAAAAAGCGGGCTTTAGACCGCTTTTTCAAGAGCATTTCCGAAAACCAACCGGGTTTTGGGAAATGCTC
>JAISOR010000076.1 GCA_031275535.1 Treponema sp.
CAATCTTCCCTCTCCTGGCCATGAAGCCTCCTCGCGGCATCGATATTTGGGCCTTCATTGTACAAAAAAAGAAAATATTTCGCTACTGATGAAGCGGCATACCAGTAATTCCACATTTGAACGAAAAAACGGCCTGGGCAGAACATCAAAAAGCGGCCCGCCAAAAAACGGCACGCGAAACATTGAGCGTGTTTTGGGAATACCGGCAACATGGTGTGGGCCCCGGAAAAAGTACACCCATAAAGAAAAAGGTACAGGGCCCGCCAAAAAATTGCCCGGTCTTTCCTTATATGGGGGGAAGAGGGGGGCACTGATAATAAAGTATAGGTAAAAGTAGATGCTTTTGTCCCTATGCGAAAAAGCGGAACAAACCGCCGCATATATGGGTATTCTCCGAAGCCGATATAAAAACGGCCCGGCGGATTTAAAGTTTTACCCTTCCCCGGAAGCTCCGGGACAGGGTAAGCCGGTCGGCGTATTCCAGGTCGCCGCCCACGGGGAGCCCCGAGGCAAGGCGGGTTACTTCAATATCCGTATCTTTAAGGAGCTTCCTGATATACAGGGCCGTGGTATCCCCCTCCACGGTGGGGTTCATGGCCAGGATTAGCTCCCGGACGCCCTCCCGGCGCACCCGGCTGAGGAGCGGCCCTATGGTAAGCGTCTCCGGGCCCACGCCGTCCAGGGGCGCAATAAGCCCCCCCAGGACATGGAAACGGCCCCGGTATTCCCGGAATTCCTCTATGATCCGCACGTCCTGGGCCCGTTCAACAACACAGAGCAGGGAAGCGTCCCGGCCGGGATCCGTACAGATGGGGCAGGGATCGCTTTCGGTAAAACTGCCGCAGACCGAGCAGCGCTTAATCGCCGAATGGAGGGCCAGAAGTTGTTCCCCCAGGATGCGGGCATAACTGGGGTCCGCATCCAGAATATGATAGGCCATACGGCCGGCGCTCTTCTTCCCAATCCCCGGCAGTTTGGTAAGGAGGACCACCAGCCGGTCCAGGGCGTTGAGCCCTTGGGCGTTAAGCCCATTGGCGTTCATTGGCCCCCCGGAAAACCGGGGAATCCCGGTGGTATCCCCATGCCGCCCGTCAGGGCCCCCATTTCGCCGGTGACCGCTTCTTTGACCTTCTCCATGGCGCTGGTAAAGGCCGCGGTGATGAGGTCCCGGAGCATTGCTATGTCATTGGGGTCCACCACTTCGGGCAGGATCCTCAGGTCCAGAATTTCCATCCGGCCATTCATATCCAGTTCCACCATGCCGCCCCCGGCGGAACCGGTCACGGTGATGGCGCCCAATTTCTCCTGGAATGATCCCATCTGTTCCTGAATCTTCTGGGCGTTTTTGAGTATATCAAAGGGATTTATGTTCATTGCTTCTCCTTCTTTCAAGCTCCCATGCAGACCGCTAAGCCCTATCCCTGACCACCGTCCCGTTAAACATCCGGCGGACCATTTCCGCCTGGGGGGATATTTCCGGCTCCGTGTTTTGGGATGATGGACCGGTATTAAACTGAAGGTCCGCGTTCCCTGAATTTTTGGCTTCGATAAAACGTTTAAAGCCCTCGGTAAAAGCTCCGGGCCTGTTCAGATTGATAGGGTCCTCGGGGAAACCGTCCCCGGATGATGCCGGGGGCCGCGCTTCGGGCCCGGTTCCGGGAAAAGGCCGGCCTGGGCCGCTTGGTTCAGCCGGAGTCTGTTTCAACTCCGGCCCGGCTAAAGGGCCGCCTATCCCTCCTTCCGGGACGCTGCCGCGGTTCTCCAGGGCGGCCCGGGCCCCGGTAATGGCGGCCCGGAGTTCTTTGGGGGAAACCCACTGATCAAGCCAGCAGAGTTTTGAGATTGCCGTTTCCAGTTCAAACCGGGGGGAAACCGAGTACCGGATATCCCGGTACAGGTCCAGAAGCAGCGACAGGGCCCGTTCAAGGTGGATCGAATCCCAGGCCTCCACCACCTTGGCGGAGAAGCGGTCCGGGCCATAGCCCAGGAGGGATTCCCGGGTAACACCGTTTTTTAAGAGCAGGAGGCTCCGATAGTACCCGGCCAGATCGATAACGAACTGTTCAATGGCCACCCCGGCCTCCAGAATTTCGTCAATCATGGCAAAGGCGGCGGTGGAATTATTACCCGTGCAGGCTTCCCCCAGGGCATTGAGTTTATCCAGCCCCACTAGGCCCAGTTTGTCCCGGATAAGCTGGGACCGGATGTGCCCGTCGGAAAAGGACGCCACCTGATCAAAGAGGGTATACGCGTCCCGGAGGCTGCCGGTGGATTCCTTGGCAATCCAGAACAGGGCTTCGTCCTCCGCCTGGATCTGCATTTCTGTGCAGGTTGCTTTCAGGATCCCCTGGATGGTCTCGATGGGGATAAGCCGGAAACTGAACTGCTGGCAACGGCTCTTAATGGTGGCCGGCACCTTATGCAGCTCCGTGGTGGCAAAGATAAAGATGATATAGGGGGGCGGTTCCTCTATGGTTTTGAGCAGGGCGTTGAAGGCGCTGTTGGAAAGCATGTGGACTTCATCAATAATATAGACCTTGTACTTTCCCGTATTGGGGGGGAACAGCACCTCATCCTTGATCTGCCGCACATCATTAACGCTGGTATTGGAAGCGCCGTCGATCTCGATAATATCCAGGCTTGCCCCCCGGCTAATCTCCAGGCAATTAGGGCAGACCCCGCAGGGGACCGCGGTGGGGCCCTTCTCGCAGTTGAGGGATCGGGCAAGAATCCGGGCGGCGCTGGTTTTTCCGCAGCCCCGGGGGCCGGAGAAGAGATAGGCATGGGCAATACGTCCGGTTTCGATAGAACTTTTCAGGGTGGCGACCACAAACTCCTGGCCTGCCAGTTCATCAAAGGTCTTCGGACGCCGCCTTGTGGCGGTTACTTCATAAGCCATAGAAAAAGTATATCCGAAAGGGAAGACAAAAAAAAGCCCCCGCTTGTGTTTCTGCTTCTTGCCCGCTATATATAGCGTACCCGGTTTTCCAGGCACCAGACAAATTTGGTGCCTGGCACATCCTCTGCCGGTTCAGGAACCCTTCTTTGGGGCGCTCAGTTTTCTTAGAATCTCCGGGAGGAAAAGGGCCAGGATGATCAAAATGAACAGAACCAGGGAAACCGGCCGGGTAAGAAAGATCGTATAGGTGCCCTTGGAGAGGAGAAGAGAACGGGACAGGTTGGACTCCACCATTCTTCCCAATATAAGGGCCAGCACCATAGGACCGGTGGGAAATTCAGCTTTATAAAAAAAGAAACCGATAACCCCCGCAATCAGGCAGACCAGCACATCGATGGCGCTGTTGTTGAGGGCAAAGGAACCGGTAAGGGAAAAACAGATAATCGCGGTGGATATCCAGCTTTTGGGCAGACCGGCAAATTTGGCGAAAAGCCGGGCGCTGAGGTTTCCCAAAAAAAGGATAAAAAAGTTGCATAGCACCAGCAGGATGATGATGACCTGCACCATGTCGGGATGTTCCTTAAAGAGCAGAGGGCCCGGTACATAATTATACATCATCAAAGCCCCGATGAGGATGGCGGTAACCGCATCCCCAGGTATCCCCAGACTGAGCATGGTGGTCATGGCGCCCCCGATGCAGGCGTTGTTGGCGGCGCAGGTAACCGCAAGTCCTTCAACAGAACCCTTTCCGTAGTTGTCCCTGTCCCTGGAGATATTTTTGCATTGGGTCCAGGAGACCACGCTGGCGATGTCTCCCCCGGTGCCGGGTATGGCCCCCACAATGACGCTGATAGCGTTGGTGAGCAGGAAGGGGATTTTCATATCCCACAACTCCCTTAGGGTAAGCCGCTTGCGGGCGTTTTTACCGGCCTTCTTCAATTCTTCCCCGAGGGTTTGGGATAATTTCCGGGCCTCTTCCACCGTGACCGGTTTGGCCTCCGAGAGCTGTTTAAGGCTTTCCCCTATGCCAAACATGCCTATCATGATGGGAATGAAGGATATCCCGTCCAGCAGAAACACCCGGCCAAAGGTATAACGCTTTATCCCCCAGATGGGGTCCATGCCGATCATAGCGATTCCGAAGCCGATAAATCCTACCAGGAGGCCCTTTAAAATCTCCTTACCGGAAACCGAAACCATCATGGTAAGGCCGAAAAGGGCTACCATGGCATATTCGGGGGGGCCGAATTTCAGGGCAAAACGGGCGATGGGGAAGGAGGCTACGGTAAAACAGAGAACCCCCACCAGGCCCCCAAGAACGGAAAAGACCGTATTGATCCAAAGCCCCAGCCGGGATTCTCCCCGCCGGGTTATGGCATAACCGTCGAAGGTGGAAGCTATGGAAGCGGGGGTTCCGGGCATATTCAATAGAACCGCGGATATGCCCCCCGCAAAGATGGCGGAATT
>JAISOR010000056.1 GCA_031275535.1 Treponema sp.
TGAGCCGTGAGCCGTGAGCCGTGAGCCGTGAGCCGTGAGCCGTGAGCCGTGAGCCGTGAGCCGTGAGCCGTGAGCCGTGAGCCGTGAGCCGTGAGCCGTGAGCCGTGAGCCGTGAGCCCGCCGTGTCCGCTAAAGCGGCCGCGCATTTTTGGCATACCGGGGAATTTATTGGGGCTGCGCCGTGCCGCGTCAGTTGGAGAAACGCCCGTGCGGTTTTAGGGCGGGGGGCTGGTTTTGGGGCGGCCGTTGTCAAAAACATGGGAGTAGTATAGTTCATACGGAAAATCTGTGCAAGCGGGTAAACCGTATTCAGACGCGGGAGCAGGAATAGCTACGGTAACATTTCTAAATGAGGCAGCTCGTATACGGAAGCCGGGTACACCTCAAACAAAAACAGTTGCTATTTTTCCGCTCAAAATAGGGAGGCTTTCCCACAACTTCAGTTTTTGGGAAAGGCGCTAAGTTCATTCGGGTTTTACCCGTAAGCTCAGGTATGCTTCTTCGGCCCGCATAACGAACAGTAACTCCCGGGCCTCAAAGGGAACCGTCATCCGGTATTCTTCTTCCGGTTCCGGAGAAAAATATATCCTGCGGTTTGCCAAGGGAAGTTCCCCGGGGTACTCCTCCCCGGGCTTTACATAAAGGGAGACGGCTATGTCCACTATCCCCGTATAGGCCTCCGTTTTTTCAGGGACGGTTTTTTTAATAACGATATAGGAAGAACCCTCAAAGCGCATGGCGGAAAGGGTAAGGGAATTCCCCCCCAGCGCGGGCCGCTCCTCCCGGGAGGAAAAATAGGAGGTAATTAAAATACCGGCGACCAATATGACCATGGACATAAAAAGAAAGGTGAGAGGTTTGGTGGCGGTGAGGGTTCCAAACAGGGTGGGCCGCCTTACCGGAGCCGGATCATTTAATTCCCTGACCGTCTGGGACGCCCGTTCCAGGCGCCGCGCCCGGGAATAGTAAAATACCAGTTCCTGTTCGGCTTTTTCCGCCCCTGCCGCGGGTTTTTCCCGGGATTCACGGGGGGAGGGCTGAGATTCTTCCATGATTCATTACGCTCCTCTAAGATGCCATTTTTTACAGCCATGCCCTGCCTGCCAGGGAGGCGGCTTTTTCCGCCAGGTCCAGGGGATCCGCAAAACGACGGGCTTTATCCGGAGCTCTGCCGGCCTCCGCCAACAACGCCGCCGCCGCCGCCGCGCAGGTATAGCCATCGTAATAGCCGCCCCGCTTCATCCGGGCGGCGATGGCGGCACAAAACCCCGCCAAAAGGTCGCCGCTTCCCCCGGCGGCCAGAACCGGGGCCATTCCGTCCACGATCCCAACCCGCCCGTCTTCCCCGGCAATAATAAACACATGGGATTTAAAGAGGATCACCGCCCGTGTTTTCCGGGCGGTATCGGCAACGATGGGGATGGAATTCGATAAAATTTTTTCTTTGGGGAGCCCGGTAAAGGCGGCGAATTCCCCCAGGTGGGGGGTCAGGACGGCATTGCCGTGAAAGGTCAGGTCCCGGGACAGGGCGATGGCATCCGCATCCAGGATCAGGGGGATTCCCTCCGCTTCCCGGTCCAACGCCTTGCGCAGAACCGGAAGCCGGTCCGGGGTTCTCCCCCAACCGGGACCCAGGAGTACCGCGTCGGGACAAAAGCGGTTTTCCTCCGGGGCATCCGCCCCTTCCCCGCCGGCTGCTACCGGGGCCGCCATAATGCCCCCCGCGGAAACGGCAAGGATCGGATACAGGGCTTGGTCAACCAAAAGCCGGACTATCCCCGCCCCCGCCGCCTGGGCTCCCCGGGCGGCAATCCGGGCGGCTCCGGCGCTTCCCGGAGATCCCGCGTGAATTTCCGCCACCCCCCGTTCATATTTATAGGCGTCGGGCCGTATGGGGGGAAGCCGGTATCGGGCCTGTTTCCAGGTCAAAAGTTCCGGGCCGTCAAAGGTTTGCATCAGGCCGGGAGGAAAAATACCCCCCACGAACCGGATGGTTCCGGCAAAAAACCGGGCCCCCGGGGCGTAAAGGCATAATTTTTTCGGCTCAATGGCCAGGGTCAGATCCGCCGGTATGATGGGCATGGAAGGCTCAAAGAGATCGAAATTCCCGGAGGGGATATCAATGGAAACGATCCAGGGCTTTCCGCGGCCGGCGGCTTCCGCCTTCTCTTTCCATTCCCTAATCCAGGCGGCCATCTCCCCGGCGGCTCCGGAAAGGGGCCCCCGCAAACCGGTTCCCGCGATGCCGTCGATGACAATATCCGCCCGGGACAGGATGGCCCGGGGGTCAATGCCGGCGGTATCCTTTTTTGATACGGCTCCCTGCCACGGATACACCGAAACCCCCATTTTATCCAGCGCCCGCAGGGCTTCGGAACGGGGGGTACGATCTTCGGCGCCGGGCATACGGGTTATTACCACCGCGGAAGCGGCGGGAGAAGCCCGGCCCTCCAGGATGAGGGCCCGCAGCATCACCATGGCATCGGCGCCGTTGTTCCCCGAACCCGCCGCCACGGCGATCTTCGGGGGAGAAGCGGGAAAACGGCCGGAACAAACCCCGGTAAAAATCCGGGCGCACCCACGGCCCGCGGCTTCCACCAGCGCAAAGGGATCCAAGCCCCAGGAGGGGGCCTGGGCGTCCAGGGCCTGGGCGGATCCGGCGGAAAAAAGTTTTTCCCCCCCGGAGGAAACCGGGGAAGCCCCCGGGATCCGTTTCCCGGTCATGAGGAGATATCCCCGGTTAATTCATCGGTTCTCCACCAAACCATCCGGACCTCCCCGTCCGTGGCAAGCAGGGCGGATAATATACCCTCCGAGGAAAGATTAAAGGTATTAAATTGCAGTTCCTCATGGTCAACCCGGATGAATCCCCGCCGCTGTTCCTGGGATTCTGATGAGAGGATCAAAATGGAATACCCCCCTTCCACGGGAAAATAAAGAAAAATCTTGCCCTTTTCTATAACCCCCAACATCGAATAAAACATATTTTCGGTTACCTTCCGGTTATTCCGGGTAACCAGGAATTCATAAAAGGGAACCTCGACCGTCCTGATATAGTTTCCGGTTTCCACATCCATAATCCAAATAACCGAACTGTCGGGTTCGCTTCCGGACCTGGTATTGGTAGACGCGTCATAGGTATCCCGGTAATAATCGACTTTAAGATATAATTTTCGCTCATCCGGGGACACACAGAGGGTATTGACAAAGGGGACCACCAGATCCCGATCCGGGGGAATGGGAATACCGTCATTCCCCAGCCGGATAAGGTACAGGAGATTCCCGGAAACATCAAACCAATAGGTATTCCATCCGGTCGAAAGGCGGCAAACGACCACCAGTTCATCATTCACCGAGGTATAAATCCCGATAATATTTGGAAACGGCGTCCCCCCCACCCCTTCCTGACCCAGATATTTTACAAAACGGCCGTCAACATCAAAATGAAGCACCCTTCGGTCCAGCATGGCTTTATTTTCCGTATCGAAACTATCCTGCCCCTGGGGAACCCGGTCTTCCACATAGATGTGTTTACGGGAATCAACGGCGATAATGCCCGGCTCCCGGAGGGGATAGGCATAGGCCCAGCGGGTAACAATTCCCTGATTTCCATTGTTCCTCCGCAAGGTAAGGGGGGGGGGATTTTGTTCTTCATCATAAATCATAAAGAGGAGATCCCCGTATGAATTGTATCGAACGATTTTCCCCCCGTTTCCGTTGGAAATATACAATAACCCATCCCGCATGGCTATATCGGTTTTCCGGTTGCTCCGTTCTCCCTCAAGATTAAAAAGATCGATTTGATCTTCCAGCTTTCCAATATTAATCGTGAAAAGATCCCCGCGGGTGACGGAAGGGATCTTCTCCCGGAAACAACCCGCTAAAAGTATCAAACCAATAAAAAAGATAAAAATTATTTTCCGCATAAAAACCCTTAGACCGGAAGCTGGTACTTTCATCAGTGTATCCATCCCCGTGGAAATATGCAATGCGTGCCGGGTAAGCCCCTTGTAACCTGGGGCGCCGGAATGTAAAATTGCCGGCTTGATCGGCTCCCAACCGACCGGCCCCCGAGACGCCTCATTTTGAAATGTTACCGAAAGGCCCCTTGTAAAAGTTTTCCCAACATACTACAGTAACGCCATGGTGTTAACCCCGGCAGGTAAAAAGGCAGAACGCGCCCGGCCGTGGGGGGGGGGGGGGGGGGGGGGGGGGGGGGG
>JAISOR010000163.1 GCA_031275535.1 Treponema sp.
GCCGGCTTTTGGAGTTTACCGTCCCCCCGCCGAAGGGCTTTTGGGATGTTCCGGGGTGATGTGAACGGACAGGACCCCAAGGAATTTCCTCACCGTACCGGTGTAGTTCCTGTAAAGTATCCCGGATAAAGAGTAAAGGCTTTTGCCCTGGCTAATTTCCCCTAACCTTGACAATCGGCACACAATGTCATGAAATGAGTCAAGGACAGCCATGAAAACCATACGAGCCTATTATGAGGTAAAAAGCGCCGGACCCTTTCCGGCGCAGATCCTGGAAATCCGGCCCTGGGGAGATAGGGCGGCGGTCATTTTGGACAGGACCGTCTTTTATCCCGAGGGGGGAGGTCAGGGCGCTGACCGGGGCTTCATCAACGGAATTCCCGTAGCGGATGTGCAGGAAAAAGA
Organism: Treponema sp.; assembly: GCA_031275535.1. The sequence goes on from JAISOR010000163.1 coordinate 406, forward strand.
TGATGAAATCCTTCATATAATTGCCGAGGAAGATGCGGGCCGCCTTGCCCCGGGACCTGCGGAGCTTAAGCTGGACTGGGAACGGCGCCGGGATCTTACGATCCACCATACCGGCCAGCATCTTCTGTCGGGGACCATCCTGCGGCTGACCGGTTCCCCCACGGTTTCCATGCACCTGGGGGACGAGGTCTGCACCATCGACGTGGACACCCCGGCTATTACGGAGGAGACCCTCATCACCATTGAGGAGACGGTGGCGGAGGCCATTGAAGGGAACGTTCCGGTGATCATCCATCTCTGTCCCCCGGAAAACCTAGGGGCCTTTCCCCTGCGGAAGGTCCCTCCCCAGGGAGAGGATGTGATCCGGGTGGTGGAAATTGAGGGGAATGACTTTTCCCCCTGCTGCGGAACCCATGCCCGGTCCACCGGGGAAATAGGGCTCCTCCGGATCCTGGGGGCGGAGAAATACAAGGGCATGACCAGGATTTCTTTTATCGCGGGCCGCCGGGTCCTCCGGGACAGCCGGATGCTCCGAAAAAACGGGGACATCATTTCCCGGGCCTTGAAGGTCCCGGTGCCGGATACAGGCAAGGGGACCCTGGCCCTATTGGACCGGGCGGGCCAGCTTGAACGGCGGGTAAAGGCCCTGGAAGAAGAGACCGCGGGGTATAAAGCGGCGGCCCTGCTCCGCGGGGCCGGACTTGTGGGGGAAGACGGAACCGATAGGGCGGAGGAAGGCCGGATCCATATCGAATACCTTCCCGGGGATATGGACGAGGTTCTCCGTATTGGCCGGGCCGCGCAGAAGCTGACCGGGGCGATCCTGGTGGCCGCCTCGGAACGGGAGGCGAAATTTGCCGCCTTTTGTTCAGCCCCCTCCGCGGACATCCGGCGGATCTTTAAGGCCCCCATGGAAGACCGGGGCGGCCGGGGCGGCGGCGGCCCCTCCTTTTTCCAGGGACAGTTTCCCTCCGGGGAAGCTCTGCGGGCTTTTCTCGGCGGCCTGCCCGAAAAGGCGGGGGGGAGACCGGAATGAGTATTAGCACCCGTTTGGGGGATGATGGGACCACGGAGATTCGGGGCGGGAAGCGGTTCCCCAAGGATCATCCCCGGATTGAATGTCTGGGTGCCCTGGATGAACTAAACGCCTTTGTGGGGAACGCCCGGTGCGCGCTTGGCCGGGAACGGTCCGGGACTATCCTGGAAAGGGTCCAGCGGGAGCTTGGTACCATTGCCGGGATCCTGGCCTTACCGGCCCCCGCCGAAACCGGCGCGGCGGGGGCCGCCGGGGCTGAACCGGCGCCCGAAATTGACGAAACCTGGATTGACGATTGGATCCGGGTCTTTGAGGGGGAAGTTCCCTTCCGGGGCTTTGTCCTTCCCGGCTCAAACCCGGTTTCGGCAAAGCTCGATATGGCCCGGACCGTATGCCGCCGAGCGGAACGGCGTTTAGTTACCCTGCATAGACTGGAGGGGACGCCCCCCTCCATCCTCCGTTACCTGAACCGCCTTTCGGACCTCCTTTTTCTGCTGGCCAGGGCCGCATAAGCATCTGTTCTTCAACTACTCACATCACCAGGTAAAACCCAAAATTCCCAAACAAAAAGTTCGGCGGACCGAAGGTCCGATTGTTCGCGTGGTTAGTGGTTTTTCTTCTTGTCCCTTGTTGAAAGGGGAAAGGCCGCCCGGCTTACAGAAACAGACGCCGGAGTTCCGCCATATCGAGCATGTTAAGGGCGTATTGTTTTAAGAGCAGCCGGGGGGGCAGGAGATAGTCGTATTTGTCGAGCAGGGGAAGTTTATCCGGCCCGGGAAGGAGATCCCGCACCGCCTGTTCCCGGGAATCCAGGTCCGCGAGGAGGGCCCGTAACTGTGCCTTAAAAGCAGGGATGGAGAGGCCCGTGATGATCCGGGAGACATACTCGTTCTCCCGGTACAGCCGCCGGATGCCGAGCCGGTTTTTAATTTCCCTGTTTTCCAGGATGATGAGCAGGGTCCTCATGCCCCGGCTTCCCAGCCAGGGGATGAGGAAAAAGCTGTCCTTGCCGGCCCGCGTCAGCAGTTCCGCGGGCAAGCCCCGGGGCCGGGCATACAGCCGGGCCTCGATGAGCCGGGTCCGGGCCTGCTCGGACAGGTAGGGGTACAGGATATCCTCGGCCAGGACCTGCCTCATGCGGGCGGCAATCCGGGGGTGCAGGTCCACGCCGCCCCCGCGCCATACCTTGTTGCCCCCCTGGTCAGCGGGTTGGACGTAAATTTCCCTGTTCCGGGGATCAAAACCCTCAACCTGCCAGTAACGGCCCGCCAGGGCCAGGGCGCTCCCCTGGGGGGGAAGAAAATTCACCGTCCCCAGTTCTTTTCCCCCATGGGTCACCCGGAATTCGTTCTCGTCGGGAAAGATCGCATAAAAAGAATAGTGGTTAAGGATTGGCTCCCCCGCCAGTCCCAGGATAAGGGTCTTTTCTCCGGTTTCTTCTATGTAGTCGTTTTCTATAAGGCCCCGGAGCAGATCCCGGTAATCTTCCTGGGTAATGCCCGCAAAGGGCGGCAGGGACAGGACCCGCCGGGCAAGCTCCGCGGGCCGCTGTTCCCCCAGGGATGCCAGGATGCTCAGGGTCTGATGGCAGAGAAGGCTTAGGGGCAGGGGCTTGGCCGCGGCGGGTTCTATCCATTTGTCTTCAAGGTAAAGCTGGATCACCGCGATGGTCCGCAGGAGGGTCCAGGGGATCGCGGCGGCGGGGCTTTCCGCACCGGGCGGGTCCTCCAGGGCGGTAAAGTATATCTCGGACACGCCGGTGCGCCGGCCCGAACGGCCCAGGCGCTGGACAAAGCCGGAGACGCTTAAGGGCGGCCCAATCTGGATAACCCGGTCAAGCCTGCCTATATCGATCCCCAGTTCCAGACTTGCGGTGGCCGCGGTAACCCTGACCCCTTCTTTCTCTTTTAGATGCTCCTCCGCCTCCTTCCGCAGAACCCCGGAGATGCTGCCGTGGTGGACATGGAAAATATCATCCTCATGGCGTTCCGCCGCCACATTCCGCAGCGCGGCGATGGTTTCTTCCGCCTCCAAACGGCTGTTGGTAAAGATGATACATTTCCGGGTGGGGGCCCTGTTTCCCCTGCAATGTTCATAGAGCGCCCCATAGTAGGCCGCTTCCCCGGCGTCCCCGGTAATAAAATAGTCCAGGGCAATCCGCAGCCGCTTCCGGCTGTTTTCCTCCCGGATAAGCAGGCAGTTTCCCGTACCGGGCCCCTCCCCGCGGGGGATTCCGCTTCCCCGGACCAGCCAGTCCATGGCCTCCCGGTAATCCCCCAGGGTGGCGGAAAGCCCGATCCGCCGGGGGCGGCAGCCCGCCAATTCCTCAATCCGGGCTAACTGGCACAGGAGCTGGCCGCCCCGGTCGCTCCCCATAAAGGCGTGGACCTCATCCACCAGAACAAAGGCCAGGTCCTTGAAGAGGGGCCTGATTTTTTCCGGCCTCCTCAGGAGCAGGGCCTCCAGGGATTCGGGGCTTATCTGTAAAATTCCCGAGGGCCGTTCCAGGAACCGCATCTTGTGATCCGCGGGGACCTCCCCATGCCAGCGCCATACGGGAATTTCCCCCCGGGCAAGCAGATCCTTAAGCCGTTCAAACTGATCGTTGATCAGCGCCTTGAGGGGGCCGATATACAGGACCGCCGCGGAATCAGCATCCGGCGGCCCGGGCCGGCTCTTTTCCCAGAGGAGCGAGATGATGGGAAAGAAGGCCGCCTCGGTTTTTCCCGATGCGGTCCCCGCGGCGATAAGGATATGGCCCCTTCCGTCCAGGACCGCCCCAATGGCCGCTTCCTGGATTGCCCGCAGTTCTTTCCATTGGTGTGCATAGATGTATTCCCGCACAAAGGGGGCAAGCCGGGAAAAGGGATCCTTCATTTCAGCTATACTTCAAAGGATGCGTAGGGGTCGCCGGAATCCCGGCCTTCCGGGGAATCCTGCCCGAGGGAAAATCCCTCCCCCCTCATCAGGGAATAGAAATCCGCCTGGGGATCGTCTTTAAGGATATTGAGGAGGCTGAGAAAATCCCTGGTTATTTCCCTGGGGGTAATGAATTCCTCCGCCCCGGGGGCGGAAAAGACCAGATTCATAAAGGCGAGAAGCTCCTTTTCTCCCAGAACCGCCGTATATCCAAAATGCTGGGCGTGAATTTCCACCAGCCGTTCCAGGAGTACGAAAATTTCCTCGTGGGTAAGCTGGGCCAGCCGCAGGATGGGCCCGGAAAAATCGCTGTACCCTTCCCGGACAAAACGGCTGTCCGCCAGGCGGCTTTTAAGGGCCGCATAACTGTAAAGCCCCCGGCGCTCGTCTTCCACAAACTGGGGGGTGCCGCCCATATAAATTCCCAGATACCCCGTCTTTCCCTGCATAACATCGTTAAACATGGAAAGGAGTTTTTCGTAGTTGTTCTCCCGGGACTGGCGGTTGGATATCTTATACAGGTTTACACATTCATCCACAAAGACAAGGAAACCCCGGTAGCCGATCCGGGCGCTAAAGGCGGCGAAGAGTTTGATATAGTCGTACCAGTTTTCGTTGCCGATGATTTCCCCCACCCGGAGATGGACCTTAGCTTCGGTCTTGGTGGCAAATTCCCCCCGGAGCCATTGGATGGCGGCGTGTTTCTTTTCATCATCCCCCCGGATCAGGGCCTTATAATAGGCCGATACCACCGACGCAAAATCAAAGCCGTGGGCAAAGCCCTCCATTTTCGAGATGATCCCGAATATTTCCCATTCCACCTGGGCGGAGAGGCCTTCATCCTCCGGGGGCAGCCCCTCCCCGGCGAGGCGCATTTTGATGGAGTTGATCCACTTTTGCAGGATCCCCTCCAGGGCGCCGCCGTCGGGGCGCAGCTTGGTAGAAAGCCGCTGCATCAGTTCCCGGTAGGTTTCGAGCCCCGCCTTTCCCCCGCCGGAGAGCCGCTTCTCCGGGGAGAGGTCCACATCGGCCACCACAAAGTCCCGGTCCATGGCATAGTTCCGTATGGCCTGGAGGAAGAAACTCTTCCCGCTTCCGTACCTTCCCACCACAAAACGAAAGGCCGCCGCGCCCTGGCTTAAATTTTCCAGGTCCCGGAGGATGGTTTCAATTTCCCGTTTTCGTCCCACCGCCACATATTCCAGGCCGATCCGGGGAACGACCCCGGCGGAAAGGGAATTGATAATAGCCGTGCTGATCCGTTTTGGTATGGTGACGCTCATGATCCTCTTCTAAAGCACCTCTGTATTTCCTCCCTGTATTCTGCATGGATGGCGGGTACTCCGTCCAGGGTATCGATGAGGAGATCGTTAAATTCTTCCCGGAAGCCTTCATTGATGGCGTCAAAGAGCAGTTCCGGCATGGTCATGTTTTCCAGGGCCAGTTTCCGCAGCCGGTCCCCCAGGTCCGGGCCGGGCTGCCCGGCAATGAGTTCCAGGGCCCCGGCCTCCGCCGCGCCGAGCCCCCGGAGAAAGTCTTCCAGGGGATCCGGCCCGGCCCGATCCCCGCGGGGTTTTCCCTCGGTCCGGGGAATGGCGGCGGAGGCAATAACCGTTCCGGCCCGGTCCCCGTATTCCTCCTCGATCCGCAGCAGGTCCCGGACCTCGTCGGATTCACTGCGCAGCCGGCTAACCCTGTCCGCCTCCAGGATTAGGGGCCCTTCCTCAGGTTTCTGCGTATCATCAGGGAAGAGGCCCAATTCCTTATGGATAATCTCCTTCCAGACCGGCTCCGGGGACGGGGCCCCCGCCGTCCGGGGAGAACCGGTTTTTCCCCGGAAGAGGTAGTCCACATAGGCGCAAATGCTCTTTATAAAATCCCGCAGGGGGGTATGATCGTAAAAGCCTATCCACTCCGCGGTATAGGCGGAATAACCCGTATCATGGAGCGCGGCAAAGCCCCGGATCAGCCGGGGAACGGCTATGGGGGGATAAAAAAAGGCCAGGAAGTTTTTTCCGTATGTTTCCCGCAGATACCGGTCCAGGGCCCTAAAGACCCTCCCGTACCGTTCTTCCTCCTGGGGGGAATTGGAGGCTCCCCGGGGCCTTTCATAGTCCAGCATCCGCATAAGATCGGAAAAGTCCGGGGCCTTTCCCTCCTCAATATAGCGCCGGTGGAGGTAGAGATCCCTTAAGAGGGGGAGTCTGCCCTCCCCCGCGGAGGGGAGCAGCAGGGGCAGGGCCTGGTCCGCGGTTTCATATAATACCGCAAAATCGATGAGCCATTGGGGAAAGGTATAATCCAGGTCCGGCTCCGCGGCCCGATAATTCTTCCAGAGCCTTAGAAGTTCCCGGAAGTTCTCCATGGGCGGATTGGCCCCCATGGAGAGGATCAGTTCCCTGGCATAGAGGAGGATATAGGCGGGATAGGTTTCCAGGGGATTTCCCCGGCGGAACTCCCCCCGCCAGTAGAGGAAAAAGGCCCGCTGTTTTTTGTTGAGCCGGTCAAAGGAGAGTTCGTAATCATGCCTGATGATATAGACCGCCGGCGGGGCCGGGGGGCCGTCGAAGGGAAACCACTGCTGTTCATCCTTGAATTTCGGGCTGGGGAGGCTTTTGAACCGGTGGTGGATGATAAACCGGGCCCCTCCGGCAATGAAGGTTTTTTCCCCCGGAACCGGCCCCCCGGCGGCGGGGCCGGTTTCCGTCTCTTCCCCGCCGAAAGGGGCCGGGGGTTTTCGTCTTACCCGGGGATGGGCTTGATACCTCCGGGGCAGGGGCCGGGCCTCGCGGGGGTCCCTGAAAACATACCCCGCAAGTTTTTGCATTTCCCCCCGGATTCCAAAAAGGGCCCTTATGTTATTTGAGCGGCGGCCCTGTACCACCGGGGAGGGATCAAAACAGATCCCCAGCCTGAGCCGCGTTTTGATCCCCCTTGTTTCTTTATAGAGCTCTTCTTGAAGCGAGCCTCCCATAAGATCTTCCGGTTTGACCAGAACAAGGATATCCCATTTTTCCCCCCTGAGCTTTGCCTCTCCGGCTATATTTTCATAGAATCCCAGGCCTATCCGTTCATCGCGGGGAAGCTGCCTTTTCATATACGTTTCCCCCCAGGCCCTTGGGGTCAAGACCAGAATGGTCCCGTCTTTTTCCTGTTCCAAAAAATTCCGAAGATACCCCCCCAGAAATGCCGCCGATTCCCCCTCGTCCCCGGCAATGAGGCCCCCGGAGATGCCGTAGCTGCGGAGAAAATCCAGGTGGGAGTAGAAAAGCGCTTCCGGTTCCGCGGATTTAATCCAGCGGTTCCGGTCAAATTCAAAGTCCGGGAAGAACCGGCCCATGCCTTCGCCTCCCCGGTACAGCAGTTCCCAGGCTTTGAGTTTTATGGGCGTGATAGGGGCGCCGCCGGTAAAGCGTCCCAAGGGGCCAATCCCCAGAGCCTCCAGGGTTTCTCTTTCGATCCACCTGTTATCCAGCGCTATCCCATCCGGCCCCAGTGCATCGGACACCTTTCTGGCGGACCAGCGTTTAGCGCCGTATTTCAGAACCGGCAGCCCATAGGCCGTTCCCACCCCGCGCTGTATATCGGCATAGCAATATACTACCAGGGAGAGTTTTTCTTTGGGGATAGAGGATCTTCCCATAGCCATATTAAGTATAAAACAAGCGGGGGCCTTGGGGGAAGGGAAGGGGAGAGAGTGTGAAGGGTGGGGAGTTGAGAGTGAAGTGGGTCGAGTTTTTGCGGTTTTTCGAATGCAGGATAGGGGAGGAATTTGCAATGCTGACAAAATGCAAATTCGTTAGATTGCAAATATCACATCATTTAGATAGTATCATTTATATAGTATTAACATTATATTAGAAGTAAGTTGTTTCAAAAAATAGCGGGAGTATGATGATGAAAAAAATTAGTATTATTTTTTTGGCTTTAGTAGTGATTTTTACCCTGTTTGCGGGATGTTCCGGCTGTTCCAACAAAGGAGCGGAAGGACAAGGGACCGAGGCAGAGCGGCTGGCCGAGTAAGAACGGTTGGCCGAATTGGCCCGGTTGGCCGAGGAAGAACTGCTAGCCGAATTGGCCCGGCAGGCGGAGGAAGAACGGCTGGCTGAATTGGCCCGGCAGGCGGAGGCGGAGCGGCAGGCTGAGTTGGCCCGGCAGGCGGAGGCGGAACGGCAGGCTGAGTTGGCCCGGCGGGCCGAGGCTGAACGGCGGGCCAGGGTAGCGCCGGCGGATCCCGACAATCCGATAGTCGGAACCTGGACTAATACCGGCGAGACGGTAGTAATGGTCTTTAATCCCGATGG
>JAISOR010000164.1 GCA_031275535.1 Treponema sp.
GTGGAGCGTAAATAAAAGTAACGTTCAATATCAGGATCATGATCCGGCAGCAAAAAAGGATATTCCAGCCGAAGTAATTCGTCCTGAATTTCAGAGATATTCATCTGGGTTAAGTATAGAATGTAAGAACCGTATTATGCAATGTAAGCGGGGGGAAGAGGCGGCTCCCCGCATAAGCCAGGCGCTATTCTTGCTGTTCTGCAAGGGCTATTTCACGCCGGATCATGTCGTTAATCAGTTCCGCCGGAGTTTTTTGGGTGGAAAACATCTTCGCTTTAAGGTATTCGGCGGAAAAGGTATCAAGTACCACGACCGTTTCACGGTGTCTAATAAACGGCCCCTGAACTTTGGGGTTAAGTTTTGGCGTTATTTTGGTCAAATGCTCATCAAGGGCATCCGCTTCGTCATCAGTCAAAATCGGCATAATAACCCCTCTACTATAACGCAATCGGCTGGAAAAGAGAAGGCGCCAGTCGCCAATTTGACGAGTTTACCGGGTCCTGCTAGTATGCTATGATATGGCTATGTGTATGTTCAGAAAAATAAATCTCCACGGCATCCTGCTGCTATTAACAGTGGGACTCGCCGCCTGTACCTCCAAGAATGCCGGCCCTGGGGATTCCGCCCTGGGGGATGGCCTTTTTGCCCGGATCCGGACTAACCGGGGGGATATCGTCCTCCGCCTGGAGTATCAGAAGACTCCATTGACGGTCTGTAACTTTGTGGCCCTGGCGGAGGGAAAGATGAATATCGCCGGGGGTAAGCCTTTTTACGACGGGCTTACCTTTCACCGGGTTATCTCCAAGGCCAACGGGGATCCGCAGGATTTTATGATCCAGGGAGGGGACCCCCTGGGGAATGGCACCGGCGGTCCGGGTTACCGTTTCCCCGATGAATTTGATGCCTCCCTTAAACACGACGGGCCGGGGGTGCTTTCCATGGCCAATGCGGGGCCGGGCACCAACGGGAGCCAGTTCTTTATTACCCACGTGGCAACCCCCCATTTGGACGGCCGGCATACGGTCTTTGGCAGGGTGGTCCAGGGCCAGCCGGTGGTAGACGCCATTAAGCAGGGGGACCGGATCGAGAAGATAACGATTATCCGTAACGGTCCGGAGGCGGGCGCGTTTAAGGCGGATCAGGCCGCGTTTGACGCCCTGCTGCAGGAAACCGTATCCGCCGGGCTTGCTAAGACCAAGGCCAGGCGGGACACGGATATAGCCCAAATCGAGGCCCGGTACCCCAATGCGCTCAGTACCCCTTCGGGCCTCCGGTATATTATCCGGAAAGAAGGAACCGGCCCCAAACCCGAAGCGGGGAAAACCGTGGCAATGCATTATACGGGGACGTTTCTGTCCGGGGAGGTCTTTGACAGTTCCGATCTCCATGGCGGGGCCCTGGAATTCCAGGCCGGCACGGGGCGGCTGATCCCCGGCTGGGAAGAGACGGTGCTGGATATGCGGCAGGGGGAGAAACGGCTGGTGATTATTCCCCCGGAACTGGCCTACGGAGAACGGGGCGCCGAAAACGGCCTTATTCCGGGGAATACCTTCCTGGTCTTCGAAATGGAGCTGGCGGAGATCCGCTAACCTAAGCGCTCCGGAACCATGCCCCCAAAAAGTGTGAAGTGTGGGGAGTTGAGAGTGAAGCGGGTCGAGGGCGGCCTAGCGAGTAAAGGCGGCGGGGGAAGAGAGAGTGGGGTGTGAGAATGGAAAAACCGAAAATCTATCTTGATGCCCCGCAATACCGGGCCGATACTCTGCGGCTGTTTGAGGTAATCAATGACGATGACGAAAACGGTTAAGGATTATATGAATGATCCCCGAATTCTGAATGACCGGGGAGTTAATGAAACGGTAACACTGCATAGGACAATACGTTAAAATCTGCTTGTATATTATTTTATTTTTGCATAATATATCCCCATGGATGACGGTTCTGATCTAGTAGGGAAAAAAATATTCTTTTTGTACCCCTCGGCTATTATGCAGAATGAGGTCGCCGCGGAACTCATACAGCAGGAGTATGAGGTTTATATCGTCAGGGATCATCAAAATTTGACGCGGGTTTTAAAGCGGTATCCCGATTCGATTGTGCTGGTTAATATTGACGACCGTATGTCCGAGGGCGATTGGGAAACGTGGATCAAGAATGTCATGACCGAACCGGCCACCTCTGCGGTTCAGATCGGCATCCTTTCAGCGAATAGTGATGAGGTATTGCAGCGGAAGTACATCAATTCCGTAAAGGTTCAGTGCGGATATACCATCATAAAATCAGATATAAGCAAGTCCGTCAAACAACTGCTGGATATCCTAAAGGTGATTAATGCCAAGGGACGGCGAAAGTACATCCGGGCCACCTCGGAGAACGAAGCCCTTACCACCCTTAACCTGCCCCATAACGGCGCCTATATAAACGGCGTTATTAAGGATATTAGCGTGGTGGGGCTTTCCTGCGTCTTTTCGGAAGATCCGGCGCTTGAAAAGAACTCCCTCTGTTCCAACATTCAAATAAAACTGCAAAGCATGCTTTTAAAAGCCGAAGGGATTGTATTTGGTTCCCGCATGGACGGGCTTGAGAAAATATATGTGATTCTTTTTACCCAGCGGATCGATCCCGATGT
>JAISOR010000208.1 GCA_031275535.1 Treponema sp.
CCACGCGAGCCGGCGAGCGTGTCCCGGCAACAATGTAACACGGCCTAGGCCCAATAAATGCGATAGGCTACGCAAGGAAATAAAAGGCCGGCCCGAAAAAACCACGCGAACCGGTGAGCGTGTCCCGGCAGTACTGTAGCGCGGCCTAGGCCCAATAAATGCGATAGGCTACGCACTAAAATAAAAGGCCGGCCCGAGAAACCACGCGAGCCGGCGAGCGTGTCCCGGCAACAATGTAACACGGCCTAGGCCCAATAAATGCGATAGGCTACGCACTAAAATGAAAAGGCCGGTCGCTTTCGCAACCGGCCATGCCCTTAGGCATATCGGAGATATAGTGATTTGGGAGGGGAACTATAAGTCCGACATTTTATTTATCGGAAAAAAATACCGGTACTTGAATAAAAAATGCAAAAATATGGGCAATTGAGGCCGGTTCAAGCCAAGCGGGTTTTGGAACGGCCCGGTTCACAAGGAACGGCCGGTTTTGCGGGGGGCTTTGGAAAAGCCGGGCTTTGGGGAAGGCCCGCGTTATTCGGATTCGCTGATGTTTACGTCCACCGCCAGGGCCACCCGGTAGGTTTTTCCCCGCTGAACCGTTATCTGCCGGACGATTGCGTAGTCGCTTACCTGGAAGCGTACCTCATGCGGCCCCGGCTCCACCGGAACCGGCGTAAGGCCCAGGGCTACCGGCTCGTTATCCAGAAAGATTCGGGCGTCTTCGGGGGCCTCAAAAATGACAAGCGGGGTGGGATCCTGCAGCTCGATGCTCAGATCCAGGATTTTGGCCCGTTCTATCAGAAAACGGCGGCTTTCGTTCCGGTAATCGTCGGAGAGGATCATAAGGTGGTGTTCCCCTTCCTTGAGGAGCCGCTCTTCCTCCGGGTTTTCTACCACCACATCATCTATCAGCATGGTAAAGGGCTTCCCCCCAAGCTGTTCCGGGTAGCGGAAGCTGATCCGCACCGCCCCCTCGTCGCCAAGGATCGGCCTGGCGTTTAGCCGGAACCGCATGGTTTCCAGTTCCCCGGTTAAACCTTTAACTATCGGCATGATCCGGAACATAATGGGGAACGATTCGGGGGGAATAACCGGCAGCACCGTGGCGTAGGGGCTTGAACGCATATTGTGTCCCGGCCGGAGGGGTATCTGATAAACGGTTTGCAGTTTGGCGGGCAGGGGTTCGTTTAGAAAGCCTCTGCCTTTGAGATCCGCTACGCCGGGTTTGGGAATCTGATCCAGTTCGTCGTAGGCGGCAACGGCAAGGCTGCCCTGGTAGAGGAGCCATTGCTGGGGGGCGGAAAGCTCCAACTCTACCCCCCGGAAGAAACGGGCTTCCTCGCCCATCATAATAACCACGGAATTATTGTAGGCCAGGGGGATCGAGAGCCCCGGCCCCTTGTCGTTGGACACCTCCAGGCTGCCCGCCACCAAAACGCGCAGATCCTCAGCCCTGGTTTGCAGGTAAACGTTGATAAAAAGCAGGCAAATAAAAGTACAACGAAGGGTCTTCACCGATCATTTCCTTGTTGAAATAATTTCAGGTATTTATCCGGATCCCGGGCCTGCCCGTCCCGTCTTAGCTCAAAGTGAAGATGGGGGCCGGTGGACTGGCCGGTGGATCCTACTCTGCCTATTAGACTACCGGATCGAACTTCCTGGCGCAAGGTGATCTCCGTTTTTGACAGGTGTCCGTAGAGGCTTGTCCAGTTATCCCCGTGCCGGAGGATCACGTAGTTGCCGTACACCGGGCTGTAACCGGTTTCGCTTACCACGCCGTCCCTGGCGGCAAACACCTCCGTCCCCTCCGGGGCGGCCAGATCCAGCCCTTCATGAAGGCGGTAACGGCCGGTAACGGGATTTTGCCGCATACCGAAGGGGCTGGTAAGCCGGTAGGTCCTCAGGGGAAAGCGGAAGCCGCTGTTGAGAAAGAATATCCGCTCGGTGGGGCTGAAATCATCGCCCGGGTAGAACAGGAAAGATTCAGGCTCCGTATCCGGCTCCCTTACCCGGATCTCCGCCCCCTGATCCCCGGGCCGGCCTATCCGGGCGGAAACAAGGAGAAGCTCGATGTCGGAATCAGGATCCCGGGGAACAAAGATCCCCGGGCCCGAGGGCAGCAGGATATATTCCCGGTTTCCCAGGCTCGAAGGGTGGTTCAGACGGTTGAGGGTAGCCAGGGCCGCGTAGGGGATATTACAGCGGGCGGCAAGGGAAAAGATGTCATCCTCCTCCCGGGGGGCGTAGCGGTAAATGCTCAGGGCCCCGGCCAGGGTTTCGGCGCTTTCCCCGCTGCGCTGCCGGTTAAAAACCCGCCGCCGGGTGTCTTCCATGTCTTCCAGGTACTGCCTGAACACCGTGTCCCCGTAGTCCAGCCGGCCGATAAGGGGCAGATCCGCCGGGGAGGCGCCGGAAGAAGCGCCCCCTTCCTGCGCCTCCCCGGGGAAGGGGAAGGCGAAAACCAGAAGGGATAAAAAAAAGGCAAGGGTTACCCCTTGCCCTGTAAAGGCATGCATCAGGCACACGCCTTTCCCCTTCAAGAGCCGGCCTTCTACTGGGCTATGGCTTCCACCGGGCAGGCGCCGGTGCAGGTACCGCAATCCACGCACTTGTCGGGATCAATCCAGCGTTTGCCGTTCTGTTCGGAGATCGCGCTGGTTGGACATTCGCCTTCGCAGGCGCCGCAATTAATACAGGCATCGGAAATTTTATAGGCCATGATTCACCTCTCTCCTTGAAAATTTGACTCCCCGGAGTCCGCGGGACTTACAGAAAACGGCAAGGGCCCGTTTTCCTTCCCCGCAAATTCCGTAAAGAGCCGCTTAAGCGTGGTTCCTTGTTACGAAAAGGATACTATATGAAAGACGGGATTTCAAGTATAATTAACCCATGTTTTTCGTCATAATCCCCCTGGCCCTGGGCTTTTTGGGGATCATCATTTACTTTGCCCTTTCCAAAGAAAGCTCCCGGGTAGTGCGTCTTGCCGCCCTTATTGCCCTGGGAGCCGTGATCCTTTCGGTGCTGGTCTGCGGCATCATCGTGATACTGGGCCCGGGTGAAAGCGGTGAAGAGCCGGTTATGCCGGATTTCCTCGCCACGGAGCAGCCTGAAGCTCCGGCAGCGACCAACACCTTTGTCCTGGTGATAGTCATCCTGTTTCTCTTGCTCTTCCTGGGAATGGTGGTGTTCCTTTCCCTCAAAGAACAACGGAAAACAGGGGAGAGGAAGACGGAAGCCCGGGAAGAAAACTAACCCTGCCCTGCCCGGGACTTACCCGAAACTTAGGTTTTGGGAAGCTTACCCTGAATTCACTCGTCGTAGAACTGTACGCTCCGGTCTCCGTGGGCAAGCTTGCGGACGATACAGGAGAGGCTGAAGTTGATGATGAAGTAGGTCAGGGCGATAAAGCAGTACAGCA
>JAISOR010000249.1 GCA_031275535.1 Treponema sp.
TTTTATCCCCGATAAAGTTTTTGCTTCTATTATTCCCGTCGGTTACGGGATAATCGCCCTCCGTTTTGCCCGGGGAGCCCAGTTAAGGGGTAAGGCCGGAATCATCCCTTTCCTGGCCATGCTTTTGGGGACCTTTTTCTCCCTGCCCGTTATCGCTAAGGCCGTCTGGGGTTTTGATGTTCCGCCTTTTTTCGATTCCCTTTTCGATAGCATCTCCCTTATGGGGTATTACATACGAATCCCCGCGGTATGTATTCTTATCCTGGCCGCTCTGGCGGGAACACCCCTCTTTGTGGTCATGGGAGGCCTTGCCCTTCTGCTTATCCAGGCATCCTGGGGTGAGATCGATGTGGTCCCCAACCAGGTTTATATTGCACTTACCCAGGAAAGTATTATTCCCATCCCCCTTTTTACCCTGGTCGGTTTTTTTCTCTCCGAAAGCAAAGCCGGGGATAGACTGGTGGAGACCTTCCGGAACCTCTTTAGTTGGATCCCCGGGGGGATGATCATCGCTGCGGTGGCTATCTGCGCTTTCTTTACGTCCTTTACCGGGGCTTCCGGGGTAACCATCCTGGCCCTGGGGGGCATACTCTTTTCGATCCTGTCGGAACATATAAAATATCCGGAAAAATTTTCCATAGGGTTGCTCACTTCTTCGGGAAGTATAGGGCTACTCTTTCCGCCCAGCCTTCCTATCATTTTGGTGGGGGCCACCACCATTACCAATATCATGCACTTGTTTTTAGGGGGGATTATACCGGGGATTATCCTGGTTGCGGCGCTTATCTTTTTTGGTATTATCATATCGGTTAAATTTAAAATACCCGTGGAGCCCTTTCACCTGGGGGAAGCCCTGAGGGGTTTGAAAAAATCGGCCTTTGAGATTATTCTGCCGTTTTTGCTGATTGCCGGCTTCTTCTCCGGGATCCTTTCTCTGGTAGAAATCGCCGCGGTTGCCCTGATCTATATTTTTATCGTAGAGGTCCTGATCCACCGGGATATTAAACTCAGCGGGCTGCTCCCGCTTTGCCGCAAGGCCGTTCCCATCATGGGTGGGGTGCTTTCCATAATAGCCCTGTCCATGGCTTTGTCCTACTACATTGTGGATAGCCAGGCTCCGGATAGGCTTGCCCAATGGATGCAGGCCACGGTTGAATCGAAATATGTCTTCCTCCTCCTGCTTAACCTGGCGCTCCTGGTGGTGGGCTGCCTTATGGATATCTTTTCCGCCATCCTTATCGTGCTTCCCCTGGTAGCCCCTCTGGGGCAAGCCTATGGCATAGATCCGGTTCATTTGGGGATTATTTTTATCATCAACCTGGAAGTGGGCTTTCTCACCCCCCCGGTGGGGCTTAACCTTTTCCTGGCCACATACCGGTTCAAGAAACCCTTCATGGAAATCTGCAGGTATGTATTCCCCTTCCTTCTTATCCAACTGGTAGTAGTTATTCTGGTTACCTACGTACCCTGGTTTTCAACCTACTTGACGAGGTTTTTTTAAGTGCGTGCGACCCGTGCCATTATTCATCTTGATGCGTTTCGCCATAATCTCCGGGTGGTCCGTTCCCGTATCGGTTCCCTCCGGCGGATCTGCGTACCTGTTAAGGCCGACGGCTACGGCCATGGAGCGGTTCCCCTTGCCAAGCTGGCCCTGGAGGAAGGCGCTTAATTTCTGGCGGTGGCCACCGCCGCCGAAGGGGCCCTGCTCCGGGAGGCGGGAATTACCGCGCCAATACTGCTTCTTTCCATACCCCTTCCTGAAGAAATTCCCGAAATAATCCGGGACTCCCTCAGCCCCTTAGTTGGGGACAGGGACTGTATTCTGGAGTTTGCGGCTGCGGCGGAACGGGGAAAAGAGCCCCTAAGGGTTCACTTAAAGGTGGATACCGGCATGGGCCGGGTGGGCTGCCCGCCGGAGTCTGCTCCGGAGCTTGCGGCCCTCATCGCCCGGTCAAGGAGCCTCAAACTGGGGGGTACAGCTACCCATCTGGCGGTCTCGGATTCTTCCGACCCTGGGAGTGCGGACTATACCAAGAAGCAACTTGAGCGGTTCAGCCGGGCGGTGGAGGGTATACAGAAAGCGGGGATTGATCCCGGTATTGTCCACGCCGCCAATACCGGCGCCCTGGCCTTCCATGAGGATGCCTGGTTTGATATGGTTCGGCCGGGTATACTCCTTTACGGTTATGCCCCCCTTGGGGCTGAGGCGGTTCTTCCGGTAAAACCGGTGATGGAGCTGGTCAGCCAAATTGTGTTTATCAAACAGCTTAAAAAGGGGGAGTCCGTTTCCTACGGCAGGATCTGGATCGCGGATCGGGATACCGTCATCGCCACTATTCCTGTGGGATACGGCGACGGCCTGCCCCGCCGGCTTAGCGGGGATTTCTCGGTGCGGATAAACGGCGCATGGTACCCCCTGGTTGGCCGGATCTGTATGGACCAGTGTATGATAGACCTGGGTCCAAATACGGCGGTACGCCGCTGGGACACCGCAAGCCTCTTTGGGGGCGACGCCCTTTCCGCCGCTGACGTGGCCGCGAAGCTGGGCACCATTTCTTACGAAATCACCTGCGGTATAAACAAGCGGGTCCCGCGTATCTATGTTGATACTTGACACCCCCATGAAGAGGGCTATAGACTTAAAATCCAGAGGTGTTTTTGGACGATAGCATAACCGTCGTACTAGATAGCCATGAGGTTTTGTCCGGAGTTTGCGGGGCAAACGATGGGAACCTGAAGGTTATCGAAGGTTCCCTGGGGGGGCGTATCGCAACCCGGGGAAATGAAATACGTCTGGAAGGAGCCGATGAGGCCGGCATCCGGCGTTTTCGGACGATGATGGATAGTCTTATAACCGCGGTTCGGGAGGGGGATAACCCTTCCCCGGATTTTGTCCGGGCTTTAGTTGAATCCCCTGTTGAGGGAACCGGACCTGCGGCTTTCCAGGACACGGTGATCCACATTCCCCATGGCTTCGGCAGGGTGTTTCCCCGGGGCCGGAATCAAGCCCGGTATATCCAAGGTATGCGTTCCAACGATATTACATTCTGTGTAGGCCCCGCCGGGACCGGGAAGACCTTTTTGGCTATAGCGGAAGCCCTTAATCTGGTCCTGTCAAAAAAGATGCGTAAACTGGTGCTTACCCGCCCGGTAGTGGAGGCCGGGGAAAACCTGGGTTTCCTCCCGGGAGATCTGGCCCAGAAAATAAACCCCTACTTGCGGCCCCTCTACGACGCTATGGAATCTCTGATCCCCTTCGAGGTGATCCGCCGTATGGAAGAAAACCATACCATAGAAATAGCGCCTCTGGCCTATATGCGGGGACGGAGCCTCAACGATTGTGTC
>JAISOR010000084.1 GCA_031275535.1 Treponema sp.
CCGGCTTAAGACTCTGGTAATACTCAGGGGAATACATTGTACTATCCGGGGTAGTATTCGTTCTTGAATCAGCATTACTACCATCCACAGACTTTTTATTTGAGCTGTCACATGCCATCACAGCTATCGCCAAAATACCTGCAAAAATAACAATACTATTTTTTTTCATTACCCCATCCCCCTTAACCACAAATTTAGTCTAGCATTAGTTTGTAATTGTATCATAAAAATCATTTTTTTGTAAAAAAAGCAAATTACGCACATTTGTGCTGTTTATATCCTAAATTTTCAAATTTGTTATAACCAGAAAAAGCAATCTCAGCATATCACTTCATCTTGGATAGATGAAAAAAAGTTATAAAATGCACAAATGTGCTTTACTATTTTTTCTCTGTTTGCTATACTTAGATAATGCAGGGTTGAAACAGAAGTGACAAAAAAAGGCGAGAAAATGCACAAATGTGCTTTTTTAGGGATTTGAATGACTAACAGAGAATTGAAAAAGCTAAGCCTCCTGGCTGAGGTGGCTTGTGACTATTATGAACGAAACTTGAATCAGAATCAGATCGCCGAAAAACTTTGTCTGTCGCGGACACGGGTTTCGAGGCTTCTTAAAGAGGCTCTTGAGAAGAATGTAGTCAAGATCTCAATCAATTATACTTTTGAACGGCATTATGAACTGGAAGAACGTTTGAAGAACCGTTTTTCACTGAAACATGTGTTGGTATTGAATAACCGGAACCGGAAGCCAGAATATATCCAACAGGACGTGGGGCATTTGGCGGCGGGTTATATCATGGAAAACCTGAAAGAGGATATGGTCATAGGTACTTCCTGGGGAGTAAGCCTGGCCGAAACTATCATGTTTCTTCAGCCGGTAAAGACACCCGTAGACATCGTACAACTGGTAGGATCGGTTCCCTGTAAAACCCCGAGCTGCACCCCTCAGGAAATAGCGGCCAGACTGGCTGAAATCCTGGGAGGGCACGCAGAATTCCTGAATTTGCCCCTTTTTATTGAGGACGACTATGCGAGAAAAATCATGTGCAGGGATAGGAATAACATACGGGTCTTGGAAAAGGGTACTTTTGCCGACATGGTCCTGACCAGCATTAGTGATATTACCCATATCAGGGAGAAAAAATTTTGGCAGGATTATTTGACCGATGCTATGTATGAAGAAATTTGCGCTAAAGGGGCCACCGGAGCTATCTTTGCCCATTTTTTCGATCAGCAGGGAAATATAATTGACTGCCTCTGGAACAGGTGCTGCGTAGCCCTCAGTTTTGAGGATCTAAAGGCCATCCCTGATGTGGTAGTCATCGCCGCGTCCCAAATCAAGGCAAACGCGATTTTGTCCGCCATAAAGGGAAGCCTGATCACAACCTTAATCACCGATGGTACAACCGCTGCCGAGATACTAAGACTGAATGGGCTATAATTCCAATGAACAATGGTAATACCTGCTGGGTAGATCCTTTCATTTCATTCTATCACACACCATTGTAAACCCCCCCCAAAAAAAAAGAAAAAATTTGACAATCCGCCCTTTCTATGCTATCATGCGTGTACGTTCACGCATTTTACCTAAGGGAAATCTATGACCGTTAAGGAAATTGCCGGCCTGGCGGGAGTTTCTATCGGAACCGTTGACCGGGTGCTATACCGGAGGGGGCGGGTATCCGGGGAAACCAAGGCAAGGGTCGAGGCTATTATAGAACAGTACCAGTTTACCCCCAATCCCATAGCCCGCAGGCTAAAGCGGAACCGGGCATATCATTTCTGCGCCCTGATCCCCCGGCGGGAACAGGACTCCGGTTATTGGGGGCAGGCCCTGGAGGGGATCCGGAGCGGGGCCGGCGAAATTACCCCCCTGGGGATAGAAACGGAAGTTATCGAATTCAACCGCTACAATCCCCGGTCCTTCCGGTCCGCCGCGGCTTCGGTTCTGGAGAAGAACCCGGAGGGAATCATTTTCCCCCCTATCATGCCTAACGAAACGAAACGTTTTATTGCCGCCCTGGAGGATAAGCATATTCCCTATGTTTTTTTTGATGCGGATATTCCCGGAACGGCCCCGCTCTGCGTGATCGGGCAGGATTCCCTGAGGGGCGGATATTTGGCGGGCCGGCTTATGCATCTCTTTGCGGGAACCCTTACCGAACCGGTGGCGGTCCTGGATATTCACGGGGAGGATTATCATATTACCCGGCGCAGGGATGGGTTCTTAAAATATGCCCGGGAACATCACTTTGAGGTGGTGGTGTGGGAATATGCTGATTTTAAGGGGACCGAATTATCGAAGGAAGAGATACGGCTTTTTCTGCGGAAATATGCCGATCTGCGGGGGATCTTTATCACCAATTCCTCCGCCCATCGTATCGTCGAGGCGGCAAAGGGCATCAGAAGGGGGCGGAACTTTTTTATCATCGCCTATGACCTGGTGCCCCATAACCACCGCTTGTTACGGGAGGGCCTTATTGACGCCGTCATTTCCCAGCGGCCGGAGATCCAGGGCCGCCGGGCCCTTTTGGACCTGTACCGGCATATCGTGCTGGGCCGCGGGATAGCGCCCAAGGTGGAAATTCCCCTGGATGTGTATATAAAAGAAAACGTTCCGGCGGAGCTGATCCCCGCCGGATTGGATATGACCGATGAGCCGGTTTCAAAACCCGGTTAGCTTTGAAGAAGGAGTTACTATGGAACTTAAAAAAGACGAAGCCTATGTGCTGGGGCTGGACTATGGGAGCGATTCCTGCCGGGCCATGCTGATAGACGCCGCCGACGGCAGCGCGGCGGGGGTTGCGGTGACGGCCTATTCCCGCTGGGCCAAGGGCCTGTACTGTGACCCTAGGGCAAATCAATTCCGGCAGCATCCCCAGGATTATCTCGATGTGTTGGAAGGGACCGTTAAAGAGGCCCTGAGCCGGGGGGGAAAGGGCCTGGCCGAAAAAGTACGGGGCATTGCCATCGACACCACGGGTTCCACCCCCTGCGCGGTGGACGCGGAGGGAACGCCCCTGGCGCTAAAGGCCGAATTCGCGGAAAACCCCAGCGCCATGTTTATATTATGGAAGGATCATACCGCGGTGGCGGAAGCGGGACAAATAAACCGGGAGGCAAAAACCTGGGGCGGCGTGGATTATACCAAATACGAGGGGGGCGTCTACTCCTCCGAGTGGTTCTGGGCAAAGATCCTGCGGGTGCTGCGGGAAGACCCCAAGGTGGCGGAAGGGGCCGTCTCCTTCCTTGAACACTGTGACTGGATGACCGCTTTGCTAACCGGCGCCAAAGGCCTTTCCGCCATAAAGAGAAGCCGCTGCGCCATGGGGCACAAGGCCATGTGGCACGCCGAATTCGGCGGCTATCCTTCATCCGATTTCTTAACGCGCCTGGACCCCCGGCTGGTAAAGATCCGGGATACCCTGGGAACGGAAACCTATACCAGCGACCAAGCGGCGGGATCGCTCTGCGAGGCCTGGGCCGCCCGGCTCGGCCTTCCCGGCGGCATCCCCGTGGCCGTGGGGGCCTACGACGCCCACATGGGGGCCGTAGGGGGCGGGGTAAAACCCCGCTGGCTGGTCAAGGTTATAGGGACCTCCACCTGCGATATGATCGTGGGCCCCAAGCCCGCCGGCGGAACCGGGGAGGCTTTGGTCCGGGGCATCTGCGGCCAGGTGGACGGTTCTATTATTCCGGGAATGCTGGGCTATGAAGCCGGTCAAAGCGCCTTTGGCGATGTGTACGCCTGGTTCAAAAAACTCGTCCTCTGGCCCATAGAGGTCCTGTTGCCCCAAGTGGAAGGCGTGGATGGGGGGATAAAAGAAAAAATAAGCCGGGCCATATCCGGGGAACTCATCCCCCGGCTGGAAAGGGCCGCGGAAGAAATAGAGCCCGCCCTGTCCGGCGTCCTTGCCCTGGACTGGCTTAACGGGCGCCGGACCCCCGATGCGAACCAGCTTCTAACCGGGGCCATAACGGGCCTGACCCTGGGGTCCGACGCCCCCCGGGTATACCGGGCTTTGGCGGAGGCCACCGCCTTTGGCGCCCGGGCCATTGTGGAGCGGTTCCGTGAACAGGGGGTCGCCATCGAGGGCATCATCGGCATAGGCGGGGTGGCCCGAAAATCCTCCCTGGTTATGCAGATCCTGGCGGACGTACTCAATATGTCCATCCAGGTGCCGGGGAGCGATCAGGCGGTGGCCCTGGGGGCCGCCATGTTTGCGGCGGTGGCGGCGGGGCTGTACCCCGATATTCCCGCGGCCCAGAAGGCCCTGCTGGCCCCCATCGAAAAAACCTATACCCCCAAGCCCGAAAGGGTCTCAATCTACGACACCCTCTACGGGCGGTATAAAACATTGGGGACCTTTATCGACAAATTCTGAACAACTTTATATAGAAGGAGAAAATCATGAAGGATCTTAAAAAATACGAATTTTGGTTTATCGTCGGCAGCCAGGACCTGTATGGGGAAGAAACCCTTAAGGAAGTGGCGGATCACGCCCGGACCATGGCCCTGGAGTTTTCCGGGGATGCCCTGATTCCCGGAAAGGTGGTATTAAAGCCCGTGGCTAAATCACCCGCGGAGATTCGGAAGCTCTTTGAAGAGGCCAATGCGGACGCGGCCTGCGCGGGGATCATTACCTGGATGCATACCTTCTCCCCCGCAAAAATGTGGATCCAGGGCCTGGGGCTGAATAAAAAACCCCTGCTGCACCTGCATACCCAATTTAACCGGGATATTCCCTGGGCCTCTATAGACATGGATTTTATGAATTTGAATCAATCCGCCCATGGAGACCGGGAACACGGATACATCTTTGCCCGGATGCGGCTGCCCCGGAAGGTGGTGGCCGGCCACTGGCAGGAACCGGAGATCCGGCGCCGTATGGGGGTATGGATGCGGGCCGCCGCGGCCCGGCTCGACGGAATTGGCTCGGTGGTGGTCCGCTTTGGGGATAATATGCGGGAAGTGGCGGTCACCGAGGGGGATAAGGTGGAGGCCCAGATTCGGCTGGGCTGGCAGGTGAACACCTGGGGCATCGGGGACCTGGCCGCCCGGTATAATCAGGTTTCCCCGGCGGCGGCGGAAAAACTGGCGGCGGAATACGCCGGGGCCTATGAATTGGCGGAGGGGCTGGCCGCCCCCGGCCCGGCCCGGACGGCCATGCTGGAACAGGCAAAAATTGAAATCGCCCTAAGGGAATTCCTGGAAGCCCAGGGCGCCGGGGCCTTTACCACCACCTTCCAGGACCTCCACGGCCTTCCCCAGCTTCCCGGCCTGGCTTGCCAGCGGCTCATGGCGGAGGGCTACGGTTTCGGCGCCGAGGGGGATTGGAAACAGGCCATGCTGGTCCGGGCCGCCAAGGTAATGGCCGCGGGGCTTCCGGGGGGCGTTTCTTTTATGGAAGATTATACCTATCATTTTGAACCCCACCGGGAAGCGGCCCTGGGCGCCCACATGCTCGAGGTCTGTCCCTCCATTGCGGATAAGAAACCCCGGATCGAAGTGCATCCCCTGGGCATAGGGGGAAAGGCCGATCCCGCCCGGCTGGTCTTTGACGCCGCGCCGGGACCGGCGGTGCTGGCCACCCTGGTCGATTTGGGGAACCGCCTGCGGATGATCGTCAATGAGGTGGAGACCATCAGGATTGAAGAGGCCATGCCAAAACTCCCGGTGGCCCGGGCATTGTGGAAACCCTATCCCAATCTGCGGGAAGCGGCGGAGGCCTGGATCATCGCCGGGGGCGCCCATCACTCGGTGTATTCCACCGCCCTACAGACCGAATACTTCCGGGACTGGGCGGAACTGATGGGCATAGAATTCGTCCTGATCGACAAAAACACCGGCCCCGCCCGGCTCCGGGACGAACTCCGCTGGGGCGAAGCCTACTGGAGCGCCTTTGGCGCGGGGAGACCCTGAGTGGACCCGTATAAAACCCTGCGGGAAGAGGCCTTTGAGGCAAACCGGGAAATACCCCGCAGGAACCTGGCCATTTATACCTGGGGGAATGTATCGGCCTTTGATCCCGGCAGGGGCTTATTCGCCATCAAGCCCTCGGGGGTACTTTATGAGGAACTCCGGCCCGATTCTATGGTTGTGGTGGATCTGGAAGGACGGGTTGCGGCGGGGGATCTGAATCCCTCATCGGATACCGAGACCCACCGGGTCCTGTACCGGGAATTTCCCGGCATCCGGGGCATCACCCACACCCATTCCACCTATGCCGTGGCCTGGGCCCAGGCGCGGCGGCCGGTACCGGTCCTGGGGACCACCCATGCGGATCACGGGGCGGAGGAGATTCCCTGCACGGAAATTCTGAGCGCCGGGGCGCTTACCCGAAACTATGAGCTGGAAACCGGCAACCTGATTGTGGAAACCTTTAGGAAGGGGGGCAAAAACCCCGCCTATATGCCCATGGTGCTGGTGGCGGGCCACGGGCCCTTTACCTGGGGCAAGGACGCCGCCCAGTCGGTCTACCATGGGGCGGTCCTGGAGGAGGTCTGCAAGATGGCCCTCCTTACCCTGACCCTGGAGCCCGCCGCCGCCCCCCTGCCGGAATACCTTATCCGCAAACACTGGGAACGGAAGCACGGCCCGGGGGCCTATTACGGGCAGAAGTAATTTGGTGCCAGGCACCGAAGCAAAACGCTACTTCCGCACCTATATAGGTACGGAGGTACTTTTATGCGGAAAAAGCGGGAATTCATTGCAGGGGCGGCGTACCACGTTACGTCCCGAACCAATGACAAAAAGCGGGTTTTTGAGTGCACTGTGGGGAGAAATACCATGCTGCTTGTCCTTGAGGATGCCTGGGTAAAATTCGGCTTCAGGCTTGCCAATTTTTGTATTATGCCGACCCACATACACCTGCTTATTATACCCGGCGAAGGGGGAAACCTTTTGCAGATTATGCACTGGATAAAAACCCATTCGGCCAAGCGCTGGAACCGGATACACGGTTCCACGGATCATCTGTGGGGGGCGCGGTATTTTGCCCGGCCTGTTAAAGACCCGCGGGAGTATTTTTATGTGATGAAGTATATCGACCAAAACCCCGTCAAGGCTGGTTTGGCGCAGTCTGTGGGGGAATGGAAAGCCTCGGGCGCGTACTATATCAGGCATAATCTTTCCGGCCTGGTTGATTATACCGATATGACCCGCCTGTCGTATGTCGGGTTGTTGCCGGCACCATAAAAAGGTGCCAGGCACACCGTTTTCCCCGCCAGCCACGGCGGTTTTTCGACCGCCAGCCCCTCCCGCCGAAACAGGTTGACACACAGCCGCTGCAGCCATTCCCCGCTGTTCCGTATCCGCTTGTACGTCGCGTTCTTGTTGAGCCTGACTGCTCCTCCCAGCCCGATGATGGCCGAAGTCCCCGCAAACGATCGGCCTTCGGTACACGTCAATTTCGCCCACCCCGTAAAAATCAGAGGATGGGGTTCCAGGGGAGCATCTGCCCCCAATCATCGCCCGGCTTCATGTCGGCGGTCCGTTCAAATACTTTTTTCAGATATTCGTAGGGGTTCTTCCCGTTTATCCTGGCTGTCTCGATAAGCGAATATAACTGACAGG
>JAISOR010000014.1 GCA_031275535.1 Treponema sp.
TACCGGGAGTAAAAAGCCGGTTTAATACAGAACAGATCGTCGAAGATCTAATGCGCATCGAGCGTATTCCCCGGGACCGGGCCGAGAAAAACGTAGAGAACCTACAGACCGAAAAAACCTATTGGCAGGACATAGGCCGGCGCATGAACTCCCTTAGGGAGAGCGCGCGGCTTCTTTATTCTTTTCAAAATCCCTTTAATGACCGGATTACCGTTTCCCAGGATGAATCGGTCCTTACCGGGACGGCCACCAGGGAGGCGGTCGAACAGGAACGAAGTTTTACGATCAAACAAATCGCCGCCGCGGACCGTTTCCTGTCGGCCCCCCTGGAAGAATCCCGCAAGATTGAAGGGGGTACCTATACCTTTTCCGTGGGAAAGGATGAGGTATCCTTTACCTTCCGGGGCGGTTCCTTAAAGGAATTTACCGAAGCCCTTAACCGGAGGGGGGGGGATAAAATCAAGGGGAGCCTGGTTACGGTTCAGCCGGGAACCAAGTCGCTTCTCATAGAATCTCTGGTCACCGGAGCGGATAAACGGCTGGGCTTCTCCGGGGACGCTGAAAAACTGGCCATTGAGACGGGTATTGCGGAACGGGCAAATGACTCGCGCAGGAATATTACCTTAAACGCCGACTCCGTGCGGATGCCGGGAACCCCGGGACAAACCAGAGGCTTGTCCCCCGCGGATCCCAACTTCGTATCCCTCACGGAGGACACCCTTAGGGCGGCGGCAGGTGGAAGAGCGCTTATTTCCCTTGATTCCGCCATACGGCCCGCCGCTAATCTGGTCCTGAGTTTTGAGGCCTCCACGGAAATAAAGCCCCCGGAAGAGCTCCCGGTCCCGTCGCCGCCGCCGGGGCCCTCTATTCCGGGGGCCGGTTCCGTTACCTACGGGGGAATCACCATCGAAAACGACATCTCCTCGGCGCCCATTCCCCCCTGGACGCCGCCGGAACCTCCCCAGCGGGTGGACGATCTGGGGGTCCTGTCCCTGAACTTCTCCGACGGGACCTCAAAGGCCCTGCCCCCGATTGGGGACTCGGAACCCTTCAGGGCCTATCAATACCGGCTCTCCGACATAGCCGGGGATAAGCTTATCGTGTCCATGGAACTGGCCAACAACAACACCCACCGGGATGTGTCCATCAAAAACATCCGGGTCTTTGATCCCGGCGCCACCGGGGATCTACGGCCCCGGAACCCCATCTCCCTGGCCCAGGACGCGGTAGTCGCCATGGACGGAATCGAGGTTACCCGCCCGAACAACAGCATCAGCGATCTTATCCCCGGGGTTACCATCACCGCCCGGAGCCCTTCGAATCAACCCGTAAAGATCGAGGTCCAGCCGGATCGGGAATCGGTAAAGGACGCCATCATCTCCCTGGTGGGAAACTACAACCGCCTTATGGCAGAGGTCAATGTCCTGACCCGCAATGACGGCCAGATCATCCAGGAACTGTCCTACCTTTCCGCCGAAGAGCAGGAGGAATTCCGCCAACGCCTGGGGTCCTTTTCCGGGGATTCTACCCTGAACCAGTTGAGGAACAGCCTCCAGCGGGTCGCGGGCAGCCCCTACCCTACCCTGGCGGAACAGGACCTAGCCCTGCTTTCCCAGATCGGCATTGGGAGCGATGTCAGGGGGGCCGGTTCCGGCACAGGGTATGACGCGTCCAGACTGCGGGGCTACCTTGAAATAGACGAGAAGGTCCTGGACGCGGCCATAGCGGCCCGGCTTCCTGCCATACAGCAGCTATTCGGCGCCGATACGGACGGGGATCTGATCATCGATTCGGGGCTGGCCCATGCCCTGGAAACCATCTCCAAGCCCTATGTGGAAATTGGGGGGATCATCTCCCTTAAAACCGGAACCATCGATTCCCGGATAAACCAGGAACAGCGGCGGATCGATACCCTGGACAGGCAGCTGTCCAATAAGGAAAGCAGCCTTAAAACCCAGTACGGGCGCATGGAAGACGCGTATAACCGGATGGAACGGACCTCTACATCCCTGGATCAGTTTAGCCAGCGGGCTAATAATAACCGATAAAAACAGGATTTTGATATGGATATACGGATCAACGGAAACCCGGCGGATATTACCCTGGAAACGGAACAAACCCTGGGGGAAATCTTGTCCGGCATTGAGGATTGGCTGGGGCCCTCGGGATACGCCCTGAGCGGTCTCCGGATAAACGGGGCCCCGGTGGGGGCCGCCTCCATCGCCGAAGCCTTTAGCCGGAATTTGCGGGACATAGAAAGCCTGGAGGTCGAGACCAGTAATTGGCAGGATCTGACGCTGGAGGCCCTTCTCTCTGTCCGGCAGAGGCTGGAGGCCTATCAGGAGGCTTCTTTTGAGGAGAAGCGGCCTATCCGGGAGGACTGGGAAGAAAGCGCCGCCGCCAGTTTCCTCTCCGGGAATGATCCCGACCTGTTTCAGTGCATCCTTAAAACCTTGAAGGGCGAGGGCCTTTCGCCGGAACAGCTCCGGGGCATCATAGGG
This sequence comes from Treponema sp., assembly GCA_031275535.1. The sequence goes on from JAISOR010000014.1 coordinate 2,502, forward strand.
GAACGGATCCGGGAGCTTAGCGACCCTCTGGCGGAACTGCATACCATAGACCCCCTGATTGAGGGAATCGCAAAACGGCTGGAGGATCTGCCCCTGGACATTCAGACCGGAAAGGACAGCCGGGCGGCCGAAACGGTACAACTCTTTTCAACCATTACGGAAAAGCTGTTCCGCCTTTTTTCTTTATTGCAATTCCGGAGCCTTGTTACGGAAAGCGGAACTATTGACGGCCTTTCGTTCCATGATTTTATAGAAGAATTCAGCGCCGCCTTGCGGGAGCTGCTTGCGGCCTATGAGGTAAAAGACGCGGTATTGGTAGGAGACTTGGCGGAATACGAACTGGCTCCGCGACTGCGGAGTTTTTACGCCGCCATCAATACCCCGGTTACGACCGTAACATAAGGTACAGGAGAATATATGGCCTGGGTTTTCTCTCTTCCGCAGTTGTATCCTCTTCAGAATGTTCAGTATTTTAAAGAGGATGATCCGGTGGCGGCCACGATATTCCTCATAGGCCTGGGCTCGTTTATTCTTCTTGCCCTGGTGATAAATTTTTTCAGACACCGGGTTGGAATAGGAGGAGGATCGGGAAAGGGTTCCTCCGTTACGCCCCGTAAGTTCAGCGCCTTTACCATGCACCGGATAGCGCGTACCTTTGGTTTAAACAAGGACCAGACAAAACTCCTGGAATATGTTTTTAGGAGCGATGCGGTAAGCGATCCCATGGCGGTGGTGGAGAATTTGAATGTCCTGGATAAACATTTTAAACGGGCCTATAAACGGTTCGAAAAAAACGCCCGGACCGACGAAAGCGCGCAGCAAACCTTAAGCCTCCTTTTTTCCGTTAGAAATCTTCTGGAATCCTCCCAGCGCAGCGGTTCCGCTGCCGCGTCTACCCGCCAGATATCGGAAAACATGACGGCGGTGATCTCCACCGGCAAGGAGACCTATCCTGTCCGGGTCCTTTCCTCCAAGGGGGAGAATCTTCTGGTAGAGTGTCCCAAAAACGCCCTGGGAACCCCCATACGCATAGCCAAGGGTACCCGGGTTACCCTTTCGTTCTTTAGCAAATCGAGCAAGGGATTCGCCTTTGAGACCCGCTCCCTGGGAATTACGGACACCCCCCGGGGACTGGCCCTGCAGCTTGCCCACTCGGCCCAGGCAAAGATCCTGGCCCAGCGCAGATACCGGCGCAGGCAGATTGCCGCTTCATGCAGTTTCTCCCTGGTCCTGGTGGAAGAAATAGGAACGGGCCGGAAAAAAACCAGGAAAATGACTGTAGACAGCCGCCGTTTTACCGGAACCATTATGGATGTTTCCATGGGGGGCTGTTCCATAAGAACAAACGCAAGCGTACCCCTGGGAACAAGATTAAAAATCGAATTTGATTATCTTGATAAGATGATCATCGCCGCCCTGGGGCAGGTCCTGAGGATCAATAGAAGCGGCGCCATAAATACCATTATGCACATTAAATTTATTAAGGTCCCCCGAAAAACCATGAATGCCATCAATGCCCTGGTATATGAATATGATGAGGATTGATCTTCCTTGATAGTATCAGATATTTTTAAAGCGGTTTGTAGATGAAAATACGGCATATAAAAAATATTATCCGCAAGGATGTTCCTATTTATTACAGACGCCTCTTCTCGGGGATTGCCGAATTGGAGCTGCTGGACAAGCCCGTAGAACTGGCCATAGATTTTACCATAGAGACCAAACCCACGGGCCACAAGCAAATTTCCGTTACCGCCGCGGACACGGTTGATTATCCCCTGGTTCCCCTTATACGGGATCTGAAAAACCATATCAACGACCTTGATGAAAATGGAGGGCTCCCTGGCTAGGATAGTATCTTCCTCCCCGGAAGAAACCATTGCCGCGGGAGAACGGATCGCCGCCTTCCTCCACAAGGGAAGCATCGTTGCCCTCCGGGGCGGCCTGGGGGTGGGAAAAACCTGCCTGACCAAGGGTATTGCCCGGGGGCTGGGGATTCGGGAAGAGATAACCAGTCCCACCTATACCATTGTTTCCGAATACCAGGGGACCC
>JAISOR010000142.1 GCA_031275535.1 Treponema sp.
TTAACCGCCCTTAGGAAGGACCATTTTTCCGCCGCCGCTTGTTTCCGTATGGCGGGGCGCATGTCTTTAAGGTGTACGTGGCCTATCCGCTTAATCCACTTGGAAAGCACCGCCAGATGATCCTCCCCGGAAAAGACCAGATGCCCCGTATCGTAGAGGAGGCCCAGAAGCCGGGGATCCGTATTTTCCATGAGCCGGTCTATTTCCGCGGCGGTCTGGACCCCGGTACCCATGTGGTGGTGATAGGTAAGCTTCATCCCCTTTTCCGCCGCCTTCTTTCCCAGTTTATTAAGGCCTTCGCAGAGCCGTTCCCATTCCTCGCCGGTAAACGTTGGTTTGGCGTCGAAGATGGGCTTGTCCTGTCCCTGGATAGAATGTCCCTGTTCCGCGGCCCCAATGATCCGGGCGCCTAGGGCATAGAGAAAATCCCGGTGTTTGATAAACGCATCCTCCACTTCCTCATAGGGTTTGGTGGTTAAAAAAGAACTAAACCAGGCGTTACAAATGGTAAGCCCCCGGAGGGCCAGGGCCCTGTTAAGGACCTTGGGGTCCCGGGGGTACTTGTTCCCCACCTCACTCCCGGTAAATCCCGCCAGGGCCATTTCGCTGACGCACTGTTCAAAGGGAATTTCCCCTCCCAGTTCGGGAAGATCGTCATTGGTCCACCCTATGGGGGCGATTGCCAATTTGATTGCACTCTCTTTCATATAGGTCTCCTCTAACTAAAATTGCCTTGCCCGGGCAGTCCGGAGGGCCATTTCCTTTGCGGCCTCCACTACCTGGGGATTGGCCGAAACCTGGGCCGTACCAACCCGCCACCAGCTCTCGTACCCCCCGGTCATGGTCTTGGGGCTTACCTTTACATCAATAAGCACCGGCCCCGGGGCGGCCAGGGCCTGCTTAAGCGCCTGGGCCAGTTCCCCGGGGGTCCGGGCCCGCAGCCCCAGGGCGCCCCAGCTTTCGCCGTTCTTGGCGTAGTCCACCTGTACCGGCCTTCCTTCCAGGCGGCCGCTGGCCGTATCCCGGGTCTTCCACTCATTCCCAAAGTGATCAATACCCTGGCTGTGCTGGAGGTTGTCTATGCAGTGGAACCCCGCATTGTCCAGGACCACCACGATGATCTTCCTTCCCTCCTGGACCGCGGTCAACAGTTCCGTGTGGAGCATGGTATAAGCCCCGTCCCCGACGATGGCCACCACTTCCTTATCCGGGCAGGCGAGCTTAACCCCCAGGGCGGCGGCAATTTCGTAACCCATGCAGGAAAAACCGTACTCCATGTGGTAGGTATCCCTAACCCGGACGCGCCAGACCCGCTGCATATCCGAGGGGACGGACCCCGATCCCGATACGACGATAGTCTCCGGGGGAAGGAGCCGGTCATTGAGTTCCCCCAGGACCCGGACCTGGGAAAGCAGGGGCGAACCATCCTCCGCCGGGGGGGCCTCCTGGCCGTAGAGCCGATCCACCTCGGCCTTCCACGTATCCCTCTGGGTCTTGATGGCATCCCCCCATTCCGACCGGTACCCCGGTACGGCCTTGTTCAGGGCCTCCAGGGTGAGCTTTGCGTCGGCCACCAGGGGCTCCCCGTTCATCTTATACGCGTCGAAGGGGGCAATGTTGATCCCCAAAATCCGGGCCCCGGGGTTTTGGAAAAGCCATTTTGAACAGGTGGTAAAGTCCCCCAGGCGGGTCCCCAGGGCGATAATCAGATCCGCCTCTTTGGCAAGCCGGTTCGCGGCCAGGCTCCCGGTATTGCCTATGCCCGAAAGATTATAGGGATTGTCCCAGGGAATGGTTCCCTTTCCGGCCTGGGTCTCCCCAAAGGGGATATGGCCGGCCCGGCAGAATTTTTCCAGCTCCGCCCCGGCGCCGGAGAACCGGACCCCGCCGCCGCAGATGACCAGGGGCTTCCTGGCCGCTTGAAGCATGGCCGCAGCCCGCTTGATCTGGCCTTCCGTGGGGGGCCGCCGCTCGATGTGGTGGACCCGCTTGGCCAGGAATTCCCCGGGATAGTCGTAGGCCTCCCCCTGGACATCCTGGGGCAGGGACACCGTAACCGCCCCGGTCTCCGCGGGGTCCGTTAAGACCCGGAAGGCGTTAATCATGGCGGTCATAAGCTGCTCCGGCCGCTGTACCCGGTCCCAATAGCGGCTTACCGCCCGGAAGGCGTCGCTGGAGGTATTGGTATAGTCCTGGGGTATCTCCACCTGCTGGAGGACCGGGTCGGGCTGCCGGCAGGCAAAGGCATCGGCGGGGAGGAACAGCACCGGAATACGGTTTACCGTGGCGGTCGCCGCGGCGGGAACCATATTCAGGGCCCCCGGCCCTATGGAACTACAGACCGCCATTATCCTCATCCGGTTGTTCTGTTTAGCATAGCCCATGGCGGCATGTCCCGCGCCCTGCTCGTTTTTAGCCTGGTAGAACCTCAGTTGATGATCCTTCGAGGCCAGGGCTTCTCCCAAACCTACCACCACCCCATGACCAAATATACCAAAGACCCCGGTGACGAATTTAATTTCCTCCCCATCGGCCTCGATATACTGATTGTCCAGAAATCGCAGCAGCGCCTGGGCCATGGTTAATCGAATCGTAGCCATTGTTTTCTCCTTCCTT
>JAISOR010000165.1 GCA_031275535.1 Treponema sp.
ATAGACATCCCCGCCGCTTACCATATCCTGCTTTCAAAATACAATGTGGACTTTACCATGCCCTTCGGCATTGAAAACGCCATCGCGGCGATTGATAAGCTGGACCCCGGCCAGGGGCCGAAGGTGCGAAACTATCTAAAGCTCTGTGAGGAAATTCATGACGCCCTGATGTATATTAACGCCAGCAACATGAACCCCAACCCCATGGTGATGGCAACCAAGTATTCCTCGTTTTTGCGGGCCAGCGGCTATACCGTGGAGGAGGTAAACCGTTCCATGGGTTTCTCCCCCCTGGTTAAAGATGTCCTTTGCGCCTACTATCCCTACCTCACCCGCCGGCTTACCGCCCTGGGCTTTATCGAGTGGGCCCTGGTACTCTACCTCTTTCTGCGGGACGGAGCCCAGGTGATCAACAAAACATCCCACGCCCTGGCGCTGGAAATGGAGGAACGGATCCGGGCCCTGGGCGGCCAGGTGGAAACCAATGTCCGGGTTACCCGGCTTCTGACCGAAAAGGGAACCGTAATAGGGGTAAAAACCGCGGGGGGAGAAGAAATCCGGGCTAAACGGGTACTCTGCAACTGTTCGCCGAACACGGTTTATACCAAGATGATGAAAAGCGAGGATGTGCCGGAGCGGGCATTAAAATTGGCCGGGGTCCGGAACCTGGGCGCTTCCATATTCCAGGTCTTCCTGGGCCTTAACGCCCTGCCCAAGGATATGGGGATACACAGTTACAATTATCTTTTCAGCGAGGATATGGACAGCGACCGGATATACCCGGAAACTAAACAGTGGAAGGTGGGCAGCATGGTCTTTGCCACCTGCCCCGACGCGGGGATTCCGAATTTTACGGGCCCCGACCGCTGCCAATTGGTAATCGGCGGCCTCTACGATCCCGACGCCATGATTGGCCATACGGATCCCCTGGGGTATCTGTCGAACAAAGAAGAGTTCGCCGATACCCTTATCAGTCTGTTTGAACAGAGGAGCGGCGCCCGTATCAGGAATCATATTGAGGAAATCGAAATGATCACCCCCGCCTCGTATGCGCGCTACGCCGGTACCCCCAAGGGGAATGTCTTCGGTTATGAGGTAAGCCCCACCGACGGCATCGCTATCCGTATGCTGAGTATCGCAAAGGAACAGTTTATCCCCGGGCTGGATTTTGTGGGGGCCTACAGCCGCAGATCCCACGGGTTCTGCTGTTGCATCATGAACGGGCATGAGACCGCCCTGGATTCTATAAAAAAGTTGGGGAGATAAAAGAGAATGGCAAGGAAAGCAAAACTAAGCGTTAATGGCTATTTGGCGGATCTCCTGGGCTGGTTCAAACTGCCCAAGCAGCGGGACCAGTGGATCGACCGGGGCAGTCCGAAACCGGACGCCGCGGACCCCATAGCGGAGCTTGCGGAAAAGCTGCATTCCGGGCTTATCCCGGCGCGGATCACCGGGGTAAAAGAGGAAAGCCCCCTGGCCCGGACCTACACCCTGGAACCGGAGGAAGGGCGCCTGCCCCTGCACTATGCCGGCCAGTACCTGTGCCTCAAATTCGATATAAACGGCAGGAAGGTATCCCGGCCCTTCAGCATTTCCTCCCCGCCGCGGCTGAGTTACCAGGACAACCGGGTACAGTTTACCCTCAAAAAACAGCCGGGGGATGAGGCGTATATTCATATATGGGATACCTGGAAAGAGGGACAGCGGCTGACCCTGGAACTGCCCTTCGGCAATTTTTACTACAGCAAGATCCGGGACGCCGCCCATGTGGTGGGCATCGCCGGCGGAAGCGGCGTCATCCCCTTCCGTTCCATTATCGCCGATATGCCCGTTTCCGGCCGCCCCGAAAGGCTGACCCTCCTCTACGCTTCCCAAAGCGCCGGGGACATTCTTTTCAAGGATGAGCTGGAAAACCTGGCCGCCGAAAGCGGCGGCAGGATCCGGATAGTCCCTGTCCTTGCGAAAGCCGATGGGTCCTGGACCGGGGAGAAAGGAAGCGTCAACGCGGAGCTTATCAAGAAGCTGGTTCAGGATTATAGGGACGCCAGTTTTTACGTCTGCGGCTCAGCGGCCTTCTGCAACGCGATCAAGGGAGAACTGGACAGCCTGGACATTCCCTCCAACCGCCGCCGCATAGCGGCTTACGGCGGAAGCGGCCCGATCGAAGACCATCCGGAATTCCCCAAGGGGCAGGACAACAAAACCTACACCCTGACGGTACTCCTGGGCCAGGATCGGAAGGAAGCAAGCGCCAAAAGCGGCGAAACCGTAGCCGCCGCCCTGGAAAAGGCCGGCCTTGCCATAGACACCCGGTGCGGCAGCGGGGAGTGCGGCTGGTGCCGGAGCAAGCTGGAAGCGGGCTCTGTCTGGCAGCGCCCCGAAGACCTAGGCGTCCGGGCCCGGGACAAAGACACCGGCTACTTCCACCCCTGTTCCGCCTATCCCGTAAGCGACCTGACCGTCCGGGTATTCAGCCGCCTGTAATAGAAGACTTCCAGCCCCCTATTTGTCCGTGTGGCTGCGGACCAGGGGTCCGGTGGTTGTTTTTTTTCTGGTATATCCGGTCCTTTAGTGTTTACAACCTACAAGCCCTTGTTCGGACCGGCAAAATGTCGTAAACTCCCGGTAAGATTGATATGGATGGTAAACTAACAAAATTCCTTAAAACCGGACTTGCTTTTTTTAGATTTGACCGCCTAAAGAAGTTCCTGTGTACTATTATTAGCCCTATCACCCGCCTTGACATGCACCGGCTTGACCGGATACTCCTGTGCCTGGCCCTTGTCATTTTGGGAATCGGCTTGATTTTTAACCTGGGCGTAAAAAAAGTGACGGAACCGGGGAACACGACCCTGGTGTTTACCCATTGGTGGGAGGATGAACCGGAGGAGGGAACCCTGAGTACCCTTGCCGAGGAATTTGAAAGACGGAACCCCGGAATCACCATCCGTTTGGATAAGCGTCCCTATGCGGAGGTCCGGGATGCCCTTATCCGGGTTCCCGAGGGGGCCCCGCTGCCGGATATTATTGCCCTGGATCCCCTGTGGCTCGACGGCCTGATCCAAAACAATGCCCTGGAACCCCTGGCCGCATACGGCGGGGCTTCGGAGCTCTCCGCCGGGGATAT
>JAISOR010000207.1 GCA_031275535.1 Treponema sp.
TCCGGGAAAGACGACCTTGCTAAAGAGGCGCTGCTCCGCAAGCAGGAATATGAAAACGCCGGGGCGGAATACCGGAAACAGTGGGAAGCCCAGAAAGCCTCGGTGGACAAGCTCAAGGAATCCCTCAGGGAACTGCAGAACAAGATCGAGGAAGCCCAGCGCAAGAAGAATCTTCTTATAGCCCGGGCAAAACGGGCGGAGGCCCAGCAAAAAATACAAAGCACCATTTCCAGCGTCTCCGGCAATAGAACCGCCTTTGATGCCTTTGACCGCATGGCCCAGAAGGTAGATCAGATGGAAGCCCAGGCCGACGCGGCCAAGGAATTGGAGGATCTGTCTTCAAATTCCAACCTGGAGAAGCGTTTTGCGGAGCTGGAGAAATCCGACGCCTCCGCGGATATGATGCTCCTGGAACTAAAGGAAAAGATGAAGGCCCTGCCGGAGAAATCGGAATAGTTTACCGCCGGCCGGATCAAGCCCCCGGGTCCCCTGTTAAGTACCTGTGGATAAATTGTTGATAATGTTGAAAATGAACAGCCGGTGTATCTGTTTTTATACATTATCATTTTTTCTATATAGAAACGGAATAATCTGAAATTCATAATTTCTTATATTACAAAGAAATATGCTGTTTATTTATAACATTTATTGATTTAAAAAGTATAAAATGCGATTTTTTTTTAAGATGATTCTAAAAGTCATATAAGACAGCCCCCCGTTTTCCTGTGGATAAGCTGTTGATATTTTTTTGTCAAGCGCCCCGGCAATTGGCGGTCCGTGGAGAAAAACCTGGCGGGGTGGCATCGGACCAAGGTCCGTCGGACCTTGGTCCGTCAGGACCCCAAGAAATTTCCTCCCCGTACCGGTGTGTTTTCATTTAGAGTATCCCGGATAGAGAGTAAACGCTTTTGCCCGGCCTGGCCTGCGCTTGCATTCGTGGTTTTACCATGTTAGGCTTAAAACATGAAAAGCTTGGCCCGGTTGGTCCTTTTTTTTAGCCTCTGTTTTGTCATAGTCTTTGTCTTAGCCGCGGCCGCCGGCTTCCTTAAGAATTTGCTTGATGCGGCGCGGACCATCCCCGCGGGATCGGCGCAGACATTGCCGGAATTCGCCGCCACCGCCCAGGGGCTCATCCCCTTTGTGGTGTATTTTTCCATACTGTTAAGCCTTAGTTTTACCGCCCGGCGGGGTATCCCGATTCCCCTGATCATCCCCTGTTTATGGGTCCTGGCCGTGCTTTTTACCCTTGCCCTATCCCTGGGGGGGCTCCACGCCCGGAATCTAATAAACGCGCCGCCTGCGGGGCTCCACAGGACCCTGGGAGCGCCGGGGCTTATCCTGTCCCAGGGGGATACGGTGATGGTTGTCCTGGGGGACCCCGCCGATATCCTCAGCTCCCGGGTTGTTTCCATTCCCGGACGCCCCCTGATTTACCAGGAAGTACCCTCGGGGCCTAATAATACCATTCTGGCCCTGCCCCCGGCGCCCTTTAGAAATGGGGGGGCCTATTCCTTTAACAGTCTTTCGGTTGATTTTTCCTTGGCCGCGGGGCAGTTCGACGCCCGTCTCCGGGCGGGGCTTATCCCCTTTGGCCTTTATGCGGGGGCCCTTATCCTGCTGCTGGTATCCCTCCGCTTTGTATTGGATCTGAGTTCCTGGCCTCTGGCGAATCTTTTCTTGGGCGCCGTGGTTTTCCGGGGAGTTTTGGCCCTTGAAACCTTTATCGACTCCCGGGAAGTTCAACAGTTACTGCTGGCCTTTCTGGGCCCCTGGGCGTCCGGGGTTTCTCTTAGCCCCCTCATCTTCTGCGGCCTGGGGGCCCTCATCATTCTCTACACCCTTTTGGTATACCTTGCCCGGCCCAAGCGAAGGAGGGCCGGATGAATAAGAAGGGCCTCTTTCTTTCTCCGGCGGGGATCTCCATTATCTATATGCTGGCGTCCCTGCTGGTAATTGCCGGGTTCAGGCTCGTCTTCCCCGGCCAGCCCGCGCCGCTGCGGAATATTTTCCTGCCCTGGGCCCTTATCCAGGGCCTCCTGGATTTTATTGGCCTTTTCCCGGCCCTGGCCATGTCTTCCCTGGTTATTCCCTTTGGCATAAAGAACAGCTCCGAAGAGAAATTTGCCGGATTCTCCCCCCGTTTTCTGGAATTATTAAAGGGGCCCATTATTACCGCCATTGGCGCCGTGGCGGTATACGGCCTTTTGTTCCTTTTGGTTTTTCCCCTGGCCCAAAATTATCAGTCGAATATGCGTTTTGACGGCCAGTTATTCAGATTAGCCCGGGAGCGGGCCGAAGAGCATGCCGCCGCGGAGGAATGGCAGGATGCGGAGGAATTTGTCTCCATCTGCGAGCGTATATGGCCCAATAGCCCCGAATTAGCGGCCCTTAAGGTAAAGGTCTCTATTGCCATGGATGAATTTCGGATAGCCCGTTCCGATGCCCTGGCGGAGGATATCTACCATATCTCCCAGGAGGAGCAGGGCCCGGCCTATTCGGGGATCCCCGGACAGCGGAATCCCGTAAGCGCCACGGAGGCCCTCGAGATGGCGGATACGGCGCTGCGGGAGGAACGGTACTACGACGCCCATTGGCTTGGGACCCTGGCGGGCCGGCTGGCCAGGCCGGGAAGCGCCGAAACCGCCGAGGCCGCCCGGATAGCCAGCCTGGCCTGGAACGCGGTGGCTGCCCTGGAGCCCAATTCCCGGGAACTCCAAACCTATTCCCTCTATCACCTGAAACGGGATGGCTATGAGGCCATGATTTCCGAAGACTGGATCAGGGCCTACTATATATTCCGGGAACTCTCTTCCCTGAGCCCTGGTGATCCCGATGTGGCTAATTTTCTTGTATTAAGCGAAAGGGGGACCTCGGAACTTGCCTTTTTCACCGATGAAATGGAGTTCCCCATGGGGGATGTCATCACCGGGGCTATTTTTTCCATCCCCCGGATGTCCCTGGCCGGGGCTTCCGCCGCAATCCCCGCCGGGGCCTCTTCTTCCGGGCGGGTGGTCCTGCGGATAGCCTCCCTTTCTACCGCCGCGGACGCTTCCTATGGCATCGGGTTTGAACTCATCTCTTTCGACTCCGGGGGACGACTTTTCTCCCGGGCCGAAGCTCCCTACGTCAAAATACTTCCCATTACGCTTGGGGGGCATTCCCGGGTGGTCGTTTTAATGCGGGCCCTGGACCGCCTGGACAGGGAACGGCGCTGGGAACCGGTTTGGACCGGGCCGGAAGTTCCCGGGAGGGAAAATGCCCAGATTGTGCTGGATACCAGCTACGAGAATTTCCTCCTCCTCTCCAAGGCGCGGCGGAAGGTGGAGAGCTTTTTTATCGGGGATCTTCTTTCCATGGGGCAGTCCTTTGGAGATTATGGGTATATTCCCCAGGTGTTTCAGGCGGAGATTATGAGCCGGATAGCGGAACCGGTGGTTTTGCTGCCCCTGATGATCCTGGCGCTTATCATTGGATGGAGGTTCCGGGCCCGGCAGCGTCCCCGGTATTTATGGTTCCCCATGCTGGCCGTTCTGCCCCTGGTCTTTAGCGGGATAATCCGGTACAGCCGGACCCTCTTCAACAACCTGGGAATTTGGCTGATCCTCTCTTTAGGCTTTTCTACCGCCCTCTTGGTCTTTTTTGCCGGCATCCTCTTGTTCTTTATCCTTTCCTTAATCCTCTTAGCGGCCCAACACGGATAGTCCGGTGAAAATCCCTGCCCCCGTTTTGCCCCTGCTAGAACTGTTTAAACGATTCCGGGCGCTGCCGGGCTTCCTTAGCCGTTACCGGTGGTTTGGCCCGCTGCTGGGGGGCCTTGTAGGGTTCCTGGGGGGAATTGCCGGGGCGCTGATTGGCCTAATCCTGGGGTATTTTATACAGGAACTGTTCAGGCAGCTCCATACCGACGGAGCGGTCTTGAGGTACCTTGAGAACCCCGGCCGGCCTGGTTTTTATGAGGGCGAACCGGGGCTGGCCGCCTACTGCGCCCTGGGCATAATTCTCGTGTCTAAATCGGTCTATCCCGGCCCGGGCCGGTCCATGGACGGCGGCTTCCTTTTGGACCGGGTAGCCGGCAGCGCGGTTTCGGCCTTTCCCCGGGGGCGGGCGGAACTCCCCCGGATTGAGTCCTTTTGCAGGCTGGCCCTCTCCCGGCGGGAAGTCCTTAACCCCGATCTCCTGGTCGAAAGCCTCGCCGCCCGGCGGATTTCCCTGGGGGATTTGCCCAAGCTGGGGGAAGAATTGGCAGCCCTGGCCAGCGGAGACGCGGCCCTGCGGGAGGCGGAATACATCCGTTCGGTGCTGGACCCCGCTTATCAGCCTTCGGACAGCGGTTCCGCCGGCGATACCGGAAAGCCCGCGGCCGATCCCTGGCGGGTTCTGGGCCTGGAGAGCGGCGCCTCCCTGGCGGAGGTTAAATCCAGCTTCCGCCAACTGGCGGTCCAGTTTCACCCCGACGTATTACAGGCCCTGGATAAGGAGCATCAGGAAAACGCCGCCCGGGCCTTTATCACCATCAAGGAAGCCTACCGGGAGATTATGCGAAGCGGGGTGAAGGGAGAGGAGTGAAGGGTGGAGGCTAAGTTAAATAACGCTTGCAGATGCGGTCGGCTGCCGCGTTTTGGGCGATAAGGATT
>JAISOR010000230.1 GCA_031275535.1 Treponema sp.
TCGGAGCGGAGCAGGGCGATTTGCAGTTCCCGGCCGTTTCCCGGGGGAAGGGCAATGCGGCCGTCGGCCCGGATGATGCGGTGCCAGGGCAGATCCTGGGACCGGGACAGGGAGTGGAGTACCCGGACAACCTGCCGGGCGCCGTTGGGGAGGCCCGCTGCTAAGGCAATATCCCGGTAAGAGGAAACCCTGCCGAAGGGCAAGGCTTTTATGGCCGCGATGATACGCAGAGTCGATTCCTGCAGGGTCCCCGCCATGATCGTTACCAGCTCATGGCAGCCGGGACCAGTCCCACCAGGCCCTTTACTTCCCGGTCCGCAAAACGGATGCCGCCGCCGATAAAGAAGTCCCGGCCCTCATTCGACAGGGCCCGGCTAACCCCTCCCCGGAAGTAGAGCCAGTTCCAGGGTTTATCCGCATCGGGATCAAAGAAGGGATAGAAGGTAAGGGTTCCCCTAAGGTTCGGCAGCTCGCCGGTCTTAAAGTCAAACACCTCCCCGGAGAGGCTTACCCATTTTACCGGCTGGAAATCAAGGCCCAGGCCGGCGCTGTTTTCCAGGAGCCCGCCCCGGATGGTAAGGGGGCCGAAACGGCGGGCCAATTCCACATCCACCAAAAAGGAATACCGGGTTTCGGTGGTATTCTCGTAGGATTTAAGGACCCCATTTTCGTCGGTAATTTCTGTAATACGCCGGGATGCAACCCCGTCGGGGGCGCTGGAAACGCCGATACGGTACCAGCGGTCGTTTGAAAGGGGATCCAGCCGCAGGGCCGCCCCGGCCCGGACCCGTTCAGAAAGCAGGTCATACCGGGCCTGGGTATCCACCTGGATGCCTAAGCCGGCGGCCCGGCTTACAATCTCCCCCGCGGTATCAACCACGCCATTTACGTTTACCGCCAGGGTGTTGACCGAATCCAGGGCAACTTGAAGCTTTTCCACCGCGACCTCGGTCCGTTCCATGGCGGATAGGAGGCTCAGGTACAAACGGTCATCGTATATGATCTGCCCGATGTTTCCCTGGCCCGCCCTGATTTCTCCGGTGATATACCGGATGTTCTCCAAAATCTCCCGGAAATCCCCTACCGAGGTGTTAAGGTCCCCTTCCCTGCTTGCAAGGAGCCGCTCGGTCCGTTCCGTTATCAGCGCCACCGATTCAAGGATCCGGGAAATCCGGGCAAGTTCCGCATCAGACTGGGCGTCTATTTTCTGGGCAATAGAGTTGAAGGTCTGCAAGGACACGGCCAATAGTTCCATCTGATTGGTCTGAAATTCCTGCAGCAAAAGGGAAACCTGCCCTCCCAATTCCTGGACTATACCCATAACGGCGTTTAGATCCCCCGCCTCCCGCTTCGTATTGATAAGGCTCCCCTCGGGAATAAGGGGCGTTAGTTCCGTACCGGGGTCCAGGACCAGCATGGAGGTTCCCAAAATGGAAGAAGACTTACGGGAGATCTGGGCATCGCCCCGGATTTCCACATCCTTAAGAAAGGCAATCTTGATCTGCGCCTCACTTCCCGCCAGATGGATGGCCGATATTTTCCCCACCGGAACCCCCGCCAGGTACACCTTGGATCGGGTCGTAAGTCCGGTGGCGTCGGGAAGGATGACATCATAGGTTTTTGTGTTAAAATTGCCTATCCCATCGGAGGAGAGGATTATATAGGTCCCTCCGGCGCTTCCCAGGATGACAAAAAACAGGGCTACCTTTACATATCGCGATATATTCATACCCGTAACTCACTAAAAGAAATTCGGATAAAATCCCTTACCAGCGGATGCGCCGAATCCGCCAGATCCCTGGGGGCGCCGTCCGCGATAATATGCCCCTGATCGAGGAAGGATATTTTATCGGCAATCCGGAACGCCGCGGGTATGTCGTGGGTTATCATCACACAGGTAATAGCAAGCTCCTTGTTTACCCGGACGACCAGATCGTTAATGGTCTCCGATAATACCGGATCCAATCCGGTGGTGGGTTCGTCGAAAAAAAGCACCTCCGGCCTCATGATCAGGGCACGGGCGACCCCCACCCGTTTCCGCATACCCCCGGATAATTCATCGGGATTTTTAGCCTCTATTCCCGGCAATTCTATCCAGTCAAGCAATTCGGCGACCCGCTTTTTTATTTCCCCCCGGTTTTTGATATGCAAGACCTCCCGCAGCGGAAAGGCAAGATTTTCGCCCACCGTCATGGAGTCAAAAAGAGCGGCATTTTGAAAGGAATATCCAAAGGACTTACGCTGATAAATCATCTCATTCATTTGAAGATTCGTCAATTCCGTATCCCTGAACCAGACCTTCCCCCGGTCCGGCTTGAGCATCCCGATAATTGTCTTGATAAGGACGCTTTTCCCCGTGCCGCTCTGCCCGATTATCGCGCAGATTGATTTTTCCGGGATCTCTAAATCCACGCTCTTTAATACGGGGCTGCCTTCAAAGGACTTGCTTAAACCCTGGGTCCGGATAATAGGTTTCATGAGTATATAAAACCCAGCATAAGGGTAGCAAGAAAATAATCCGCCACCAGAATAGCCACAGAGGAGGCTACCACCGCCCTGGTGGCGCTGTCTCCCACCCCTTTAGCGCCCTGGGATGTCCGGAGTCCGTAAAAACAGCAGATGCTTGAAACAATCAGTCCCATAATCGCCGCCTTAATAAGGCCCACATACACGTCCCGGGCGTCCAAAAACCCGAACATATAATCAGTATAACTGGCAGAGTCTATGCCATACAAATTTATCGAGATAAAATAGGCCCCCACGGTACCCACCACATTGGCGAGCAGGGTCAGGACGGGAAAAACCAGTACCGAGGCCACAACCTTGGGCAGGACCAGGTAATGGACCGCGCTGATGGACATGGATTCCAGGGCGTCGATCTGTTCGGTTACCCGCATGGTTCCCAATTCCGCGGCCATGGCGGAACCGTTTTTTGCGATAAGCATCAGGGTCGTGATCACCGGCGCCAGCTCCCTGGACAAGGCAATGGCCACCGCCGCTCCGGTCCCTATCTCCGCCTGGAAGGGCTGAAGCAGGGCCGCCATCTGGAGGGCAAAGATCATGCCGATAGCCCCCCCCGACAGTAATATGATAAGGACCGAATTAACCCCCAGATGTTCTATGGCGATAAGATACTGGGAAAAACGATGGGGCCGGCGGACAAAGTCCCGGCCAATCTCCCCAAGAAAGGCAAAATAGCGGCCTATGGTATCAAGTTTTTTAATCAGTATCTTAATCATAGATACCCCATTTTACTATAAAGAAAACTGTTTTACTACACACAATTCCGGTAATTCCACATTTGAACAAAAAGGCGGCCTAACGAGTAAAGGCGGCGGAGCAAGTGAAGAAAGTGTGAAGTGTGGGGAGTTGGGAGTGAAGTGGGTCAAGGGCGGCTTAACGAGTAAAGGCGGCGGGGGAAGTGAAGAAAGTGTATACTTTGCGGGGAGCGATGGGGCGGGTTTCTGGTGCCAGGCACCAAAACCCGTTACCCCCCTGGCAGGGGCTGCGGGGGCCGGTCGTAGACCTTGCGGACCTGAGCCCCCACCCGGGTCTTGTCAATGAGTTTGATAGTGGGCAGGAAATAATTCAAGAGGGGGCACAAGGAACGGTAGACTAAGGCGAGGGCCTGGAGTTCGGCGGGGGTGTCGAAACGAGAG
>JAISOR010000233.1 GCA_031275535.1 Treponema sp.
AGTCGTCCATATTGTCGCTGGTACTCAGCTTAGGCAATCCCGCAAAACCAAGCATGGTCAGGACCGCCAAGCCGGCGATAAAAAACCAGCGATACCGAATTTGGAAGGCTCCAAATTGAATAAAACGCCGGTTAATCCTGTCCAGTTTCATAGGCATCCTTCCTTATATTCCGGAATCCGCTATATGTTAGTTTTTACTAACTATAGGTATAAACTGATCTTATGGTATTGTCAATAGAGTGATGGAAAATCCCGGGGCAAAGCGTTTACCGCTTATCAGGGATACGTTACGGGAATTTCACCGGTACGGTGAGGAAATTCCTTGGGGTCCTGTCCGTCAGACCTTGGTCTGATACCACCCCACCAGGGTTTTCTCCACCGTACCGGTGCGGTTTCTCCAAGGGTATCCCGGATACGCCTCAAAATTGCCCGGTTTTTCCTTACATGGGGGGAAGAGGGGGCGCCGGGTTTTGGTACCTGGCACCGCCTGGAGAGGGCACCAGCCCGCTCCATCGCTCCCCGCAAAGTATACACTTTCTTCCCACTCCACGCTCTCTTCCCCCGCCGCTTTCACTCGCCGGGCCGCCCTCGACCCACTTCACTCCCCACTCTCCACACTTCCCCCTTTCTCACCCCCACTTCACTCCCCACTCTCCACCCTTCACCCTTTCTTCACTCCCCACACTATCACCCGATGGTGGTTCCCAGGAAGGGTTCCCCCAGGAGTATTTTCCGTAGGTTTTCCGGGTTCCGTCCCGCCGCACAGATAACCTGGAGGCCGATCTTTGCCGCATGACGGCTGGCAACGGGATCAAAGGGCACATTCTTACCCGGCGTCCATTCATCCCCCACCAGGGCGCGGAAATCGGCCCAGGAAATACGGTCAATCGGTTCCGCCTTGGGGTTCTTCCGGGGATCATCGGTATAGACCCGTTCAATGTTTGACAGGTTGATGACCCGGTCGGCCTGGAACCGTTCCGCCAGAAGCACCGCGTCGTAGTCCGAGGAAAATCCCGGTTTCCAGCCCGCGGCTACCAGCACCCGTCCCACAAAGGGCTCCACCTGGCTGGGGTCTATGACCACGTCCTGGGGACACCATTCTCCCATCACCGCCTTGATAAGCTGGGCATTGAGCCGGGTGGCCATAATGCCTATCCAATCCGCCTGCTCATCCGTCCCTCCGGGGTCCTGGGCGGCGCGGATATTCCGGTAGGCCTGCTGCCAGGCCCGGGCGGGTCCCCCGCCGCCGGCTACAAAAATGAAGCGGCGCTTCTCGTCCGCCGCGATAAATTCCCCTATGAGGGATACAAAATCCTTGACAAATCCTTCATCAACCCCGTCGGGGGCGACGATGGACCCTCCCAAAGAAATTACCGTAACCATCATGGCCTCCTATTCGCCGCAGGGTTACACCGGGAACCCGCCCGCGGGCTTGCGGGGCGCTTCATTGCACGTATACCCCGTTAATTGTAACATCACTCCAGAGGGAAGAATAGGCCTCCAGCCCCCCGACCGCCTCTTCCCACAGGGTCTGCAGCGCGTAGTCCCGATCCCGGACCGCGACCCGGCCCCGGGGATCCATCTGGGAAAGCAGGGTCTGTCCCCGGGAAAAGGTTATCCGCTGATTATCCAGATTCCCAAAATAGTAGCTGGCCCGGTCTGAACGGAGGCTGAACGAAGGGGGGGCCGCACCGGCGCCCAGGGCCGGGTCCAGGGGGATCCAGCCAAATCCGTCGATCCAGAATTCCGCCCAATAATGGCGGTGGGCGATGCGGTCCCGGTCAATAAGAACCCCCGAGACCGGAAGGGCCGGTATGCCCGCGGCCCTTGCCAGGGTGCAGAAGAGGATGGCCGCCATATAGGGATCGGCCCGTTTACCCTCCAATGCCTCCAGGGCCCCGCCCCCCAGGGGGGCCAGCTGTATCCCCCCCTCGCTGATGAGCCACTCATACACTTTCCGGGCCTTTAGGTAGGGATTTTGTTCCCTCCCGGTTATGGCCGGTACGGCGGCTTTTACCGCCGGATCATCCGAGGGAATAAGGGCCGAGGGAAGGGTATAAGCCGCGGTAAGGGTCGATCCGGCGCTTTGCCGTATGGATTGGGACCTGAGCCCCGTTTCTATGCTATAAACTTCCACCAGGTAGGACAGGGTAATTCCCGTATTGGCGTTTGCCTCCAGGTTGTTAAGCTGAAAAAGGGAGGTTCCCCGGTGCTGGTCCACGAAGGGTTCCATGCTGCGGGACAGGGACTGGACATTCCGCTGGGAGGCGGAACTAACCGGCCGGGGAAGCCAGAGATAGAGGGTATTGGGGCCGGAGGCTTCCTGGACCCGAATATCAACGGCATAGGAGATAGCGTAACTCCGTTTGTCCCCGTATACCTTGGTCCCCGGTTTTCCGCTAACCTCAAAAAATACCGGCGGTGAGGTTCCCCGGGGGGTACTCACTATCAGATTACCGCTTATGGCGCCATCGGGCACCCGGACCCGGATTTCCCGTTCATTCCAGAGCTCATAGCCGAATTCGGTCTCCGCGGCTTCCAACAATTCCGGGCCGCCCGCTTCCACCGGGGCCGGGGAAGAGAGTTCCGCGTTCCAGGAAAAGAAAACCCCGCTTCCGTCCCGGGAGGACCCGAAGTTGCTGCCCAGGATGGTGATAAGCGAACCGATCTGGCCGGAAATGGGTTCCACCGAAAGTATCCTGGGCCCTATGCCCACATCATCCCCCGATACCATCCGGGGCATGGTCGTCCGGTTGGAAAACAGGGCGGCGTTGCTTTTTAGGTTTCCCCGGTGGACGTATACCAGGCCGGATTCCCCGAATTCGGGGAGCCGGAGGGAAATGCGGGTATCATTCCACTCAATATATGATGAGGCCGTGGGGGCAATGCCGGCAATCGTAACATAGGATTCATCCCGTTCCGCGCCGAAATGTTCCCCCCGGATCGTAAGCACCTCTCCCATCATGCCAATCCGGGGGTTGATAGACGTAATAGAGGGCCCCTCGTCCTTACAGGCGGAAAAAAAGAGAAGGAAAAGGGAACAGAAGAACCATGGGGGAAACCGGATGCTCATGGGGGAGTTTCAATCCCCCCAGCCTCCGGGGCAGATGGTTCCCCCCCTATGGCGCCGCCGGCGTCTTCCGCATAGGGACGTATTTCCAGTTGTATCTCTATCCGGGCTTCGTTTTGGGTATCAACCCTTCCCAGGGGAAAGAAATATATCTGCTCCCCGTACTCTAAGGGGATTGTCTGCATGGTCGTTTGATACCGGATCACCTCGTCGGGGACATTTACCCAGATCTGGCCCTGGGCCACCAGCATATTATGGCCCTTATTTCCCATGCCGAGATAGGGGGTAAATTGCACCACTACCA
>JAISOR010000271.1 GCA_031275535.1 Treponema sp.
TTCAGCTCTGTCAAGTTGCCGCGGGGGGAGAGAGAGTGAAGAGAGTGAAGAGTGACAGAGCGGCTTAATGAGTAAAGGCGGCGGGGAGGAGAAAGTGTCGCGTGGGGCGGGGAAATCCGTCGATTGGCAGCCGTATTATGCGGGAGCCGTCTCTTCCCCCCATATAAGGAAAAGCCGGTAATTCCACGATTGGAGAAAGATGGGACGGCCTGGGCGGGCCCTGTTTCCTTTGCCTTAAGGGTTTCCCTTCTCCGAGACCCAAAGAACCCGCTTACGCGGGGGAGGTGTTACCGGTACCCAAAACACGCTCAATGTTTCGCGTGCCATTTTTTGGCGGGCCGCTTTTTGATGTTCTGCCCAGGCCGTTTTTTCGTTCAAATGTAAAATTGCTGGGTGTACGCTCCCTTGACAATTCCAAGTCCCTTATAGGAGAATAAAAGAGACCTGTTTTGGAATATCGTTGCAGATCAGGCAGGGCCCAGGCCGTAAAAGTAAGGAAGGATTGTATGAATACCCGAAAGAAGATACTCATCGTTGATGATGATCCGTTGAATGTTGAGTTCTTCGATGTGATGCTCTCCAAACTCGGGTTTGTCGTTGAAAAAGCCCTGGACGGGCTGGAGGCCATAGAACAGGTAAAACGGTTTCATCCTGACCTTATCGTGCTGGATAATATTATGCCCAAGATGTCCGGCTGGGAAGTTACCAAGATCCTCAAGGGGGATCCGAAATTCTCCGGAATTCCCATTATTATGTTTTCCGCCATGGATGATGTTAAAGACAAGGTTGAGGGCTTCGAGCTTGGGGTGGACGATTATATCACCAAACCCTTTAATTTTTCCGAGGTCCTGGCGCGGATCCGGGCGGTCCTGCGGAACCGGGAGCTTTTCGGCCAAATTGCGGTCCGGGAATCCCGGTTAAGCCTGGCGGAAGAACTAAGCGCCGATATGAAGAACACCCTGGGGGATTTTATAAAGGGCATGGACGAACTGGACGGGGCAATTAGGGCCCTTTCCCAATCCGGCCCCTCCCTTGATGAAAAGGACCGGACCCGGCTCCTGGAGGCCGTAAAGGAAAAATCATCCGCCGTCCGTATGCTCATGGTCGATCTGGACGCCCGTATAGGGCGGACCGTGACGGAATGGGAGGATCTAAAGAAAAACGAGATAGGGCTCAAGACCCTGGAAACCCAGATCCGGCGGTCCCTGCATCAGGAGTAAGATAAAAATGGCAAAAACGGATAGCAAAAGGAAGGGCGCCCCGCCGGTGGTGGTTTTTGGGAGCAGTACCAGTTTTAGCGGATTCCTCCGTTTTAAGGAAACCCTCTGTATCCAGGGGAAATTCAAGGGAACCATAGAGGCCACGGGGGCGCTCATTGTTGATAAGGGCGCGGTGGTAGAGGCGGATCATATTTCGGTTACTTCCCTAATGGTGTACGGCGCGGTGGTCGGAGCCGTTCATGCCATGGATAAGATCGATATGTTCCCCGGAGCTGAAGTGCGGGGGGACCTGAGCGCCGCCCGCCTGCGGATAGCCGATGGGGTGCTTTTTGAAGGCCAGGTCAGCATGACCGGGGTGGAGAAGGACGTGGAGATATTCTCCCGTCCCACGGAAGAAATAAAGGCGGAGCTACAGAGAACCTAGGTTCTGATGGTCGGAAAATTATGTCCTGCGAACTAGATGATCCCGCGGCGGTCCTCATAGAGGGCATGGCTCAGGCTTCCCTGACCCTTGCCGCGGCCGAGTCCTGTACCGCCGGCCTGGTGGCGGATCTGCTGGCCCGTGTGCCGGGAGCCTCCCGGGTGTTTTGGGGTTCCTTTGTCACCTATAGTCCGGACGCGAAGAAGCGGATGCTCGCCGTGGACGAGGCCCTGCTCCTGACCCATGGGGCGGTAAGCCGGGAGACGGCCCTGGCCATGGCCTCCGGGGCCCTGGAACGGAGCGGCGCCGATATGGCCCTTTCCGTTACCGGCCTGGCGGGCCCCCAGGGCGACGGCTCCCCGGTCCCGGTGGGAACCGTCTGGATAGGGACCGCGGTCCGGGGAGGGGAAGGGGAGGCTTCGGTGTTTCATTTTTCCGGGACCCGGAACGAGATCCGGGCCGCCGCGGCCCGGGAAGCCCTGAATGCGGTTTTAGGCCGTTTAAACAGGGCCGCAAAGATTGACGGCCGGGGCCGTCCTTTATAGTATGGATATATACAATGCAAAGGGGAGAGGGTTGATGAATCAATATGATAAGAACCGGGCCGAAGATGAAGAGGACGAGGATGACGGAGATGCGGTAAAGGAAGGGGGCGCGGACCCGCTTCTCCATAAGATGCTTAAAACCCGGACTATTCTGCTTTCCGGGGAAGTAAAAAAGGAGCTGGCCGAGCGGACCATCCGGCAGCTTTTGCTTTTGGAAGACATGGGGGATGGGGACATCCGTATTTTTATCGATTCCCCCGGCGGGGACGCCGATGCGGGATATGCGATTTTCGACATGATCCGTTTTATCAAGCCCCCGGTATGGACCATCGGGATGGGCCTGGTGGCCAGCGCGGCGGCCATTATACAGCTGGCCTGTCCCAGGGAGCGGCGGATAGGCCTGCCCAACAGCCATTACCTTATCCACCAGCCCCTTTCGGGCATCCGGGGGGTGGCTACGGACATAGAGATCCACGCCCGGGAACTGGATAAGCTGAGGGAAAAGATAAACCACCTTATCGCCGACGAGACCGGCGTGGGCTATGACCAGGTGGAAAAGGACACCGACCGGGATTATTGGATGAACGCCGAGGATGCGGTTAAGTACGGCCTGATTTCCCGGGTGGTCAGATCCCGGAGCGAGTTGTAGACAGGCTTATGCTGCGGCGGGCAAAGACCATGGCCTTGCCTGTTTTAAGCCGGTGATCGGTCAGGAACCGTCCCGCGGAAAGGGCCGCGTATAGTTGGGCCTCCCCGGCCTGGTCAAGCCTAAAGGGATGGTTTGACAGGTTGATAATCCCCGCGGTTTTCCCGGAGCGGCTTTCCAGGCGGAATACGTCCCGGCCTATCCGGGTGGCTCCGTATTCATCATCCGCCAGGGCATCGTAGAGGGTGATGATCCGCCGGGTCAGGGCTAGGTCTTTTTCGGTCAGGCCGAGGGGATCGTCGGAAAACATGATCTGCCCCGCCAAAAGAAAATTGACCAGGGCGATAAGCTCCTTTTCGTTTTCAGAAAGCCTGCAATTCCGGGACCGCAGAAAGACGACATCCGGGTCGTTGATATAGACCGTGCCGTCCATAAAGGACCGGCCTATGGTATCCAGGAGAGAAACATAGGCCCCGGGCCGTCCCACATGGCCCAGGAACTTTACCAGCTTCCAGTCCCATTCTTCCCGGGTATCCGCCCCTATCCGGGAAAGGGGGAAGCGCCGGTAGGAGGGGCCCAGGGGGAGCCCGCAGCCTAAATAGGCCACCGGCAGCCCCGAGGCGCCGGTACTCCTGCCGGTAAGGAGGGCCGCGGCCCTTTCGTAGTGTTCATAGGGGCTGCCCCCATTGGCAAAGGCGCCGGAAAAAAAGCCCGCATAGAGAAAATCCAGCTTGAGGTAGCGGAAGCCCCATTCGTCAATGACCCGGTCTATAAGGGCCTTGAGGTAGGTCTGCACATCCTCCCGGGAAAGATCGAGGCAGTAGTATTGCTTGTCCCAAAGGTGGTTGAAGCCCGCCACCACCGCGCCGCCCCGGGCATCCCGCAGAAGCCAATGGGGTTTTTCCCTAAAGAGCCGGGCCCTCCGGGTGACCAGGAAGGGGGCCAGCCAGAGACCGGGGATGTATCCGGCGGCCTCTATTTTTTTTGCCACCGGGCCCAGGCCCTGGGGAAATTTCCGGAGGTCCACATCCCATTCGCCCACGGCCTTTTCCCAGCCGTCGTCAATCTGAAACACCGCCGGCCTTCCCCGATCCCGGTACCAGCTTTTGATTAAATTACCGGTCCTGCCCAGGGCCTCCAGATCCTCCAGGATGAGCCCCTCATCAATATCCGTATAGTGGTTATACCAGGATTCATAGCCGCCGGGGAGGGCGGCCTTTCCCTTGGGCGGGGCCCGGCCGTTTTCGGAACGCAGGAAATTGATGGTATTAAAGGGAGCCCGCTGTTGATACACCGCGCCAATGGCGTCTTTAAAGGCAAAAAAACCCCGGGCCAGGAAGATATACAGTTCCGCCATGGTCTCCTGGGGTTTCCAGGTTTTTCCGGGGCAAAAGATCTCGGCGGTGATGAACTGTTCCTCCCGGCTGATGCAGTAGCTGACCGGGGGAAGCCCGCCGCCTTCCCTGGAGGCGATGCAGAGGTAGCGGTCGCCGGCGCGGAGGTAGGTAATAAAATGGCCCGGAAGCCAGCCCTTTTCTATCCTTTCCCGGGGGCGTTCCTGCCCGGCGGGGTCGAGGAAATTCCGGGGGTGGCTGGTCTGTTTGATCAGTTCCGGGATGAGCCGTACTTTTCGGGGCGGGGTTTCCCCCTTTCCCAGTTCCCAGC
The DNA here is from genome assembly GCA_031275535.1 of Treponema sp. The sequence goes on from JAISOR010000271.1 coordinate 4,498, forward strand.
CCGCGGACCAGGACTGCCAGCCTCCGTATTGGATCGCCAGTTCCCCCGGGTCCGCAAAGGCGTCCCGGTCCTCCCCGCCGGCGCCGGTTATATCCAGCAGTTCCTCAAAGGCCCACGAATCTATAAAAAGGGAGCCCCTATCCTCCCCGGGGATGAGCCATTCCTGGCCATTGCGGGCCGCGGTATACCGCAGCGCCATCCCCCGGGGTCCCAGGTCCAGCGGTTTTTCAGAACGGCTAATCCCCATTATACTAAGGCCCATAGATACCTCTATTATTTATATACCATATACTCTATTATAAATAGGGAGATTTGCAAAGCATCATGATAGAACTGGTGGCCTTCCTGGGAAACCCCGGCGGGGAATATGAGGGGAACCGGCATAATGCGGGATGGCTCCTGGCGCGGCGGCTCCCCTTTTTCCCCGCGCTGAACTGGCAGCGGAAATTCAAGGGCCGTTACGCTTCCCTGGAAAGCGCGGCGCTCCGGCCAATGCCCGCGGAGGAGCCGGAAGCCCCGGCCCGCCGGATACCGCCTGATACCCCGCAGGGGCCGGACCGTGCCGGGCTGCCGGAAAAAATACACCTGCTTATGCCCGAAACCTATATGAACCGCTCGGGAGATTCGGTCCGGGCTGCGGCGTCTTTTTTTAAAATACCCCCGGAACATATTCTGGTGGTCCACGACGAACTGGAACTGCCCCTGGGCTCCGCGGCCCTTAAATTTTCCGGCGGCTTGGGGGGGCATAACGGCCTCCGGTCCATGAAGGCCGCCTTTGGCACCGCCGATTTCTGGCGTCTGCGGATAGGCATAGGCCGCCCCGATCACGACGATATCTCCGCCTGGGTCCTTTCGGATTTCAGCCCCCCGGAAGAGCCGGTCCTGGAACAGGTCCTTGCCGTCTCGGCGGAGGCCCTGGTCCGTTCTTTGCTGTCCGGCCCCGATTCCCTGCTCCCGGAATGGCATAAGAAAAAGATACTGTAGAGGGAGTTCCGGCAGGGCCGCGAACATTCCATAATGAAAGAAATACAAGGATTACCTATGAAGGAACCAAACGACGCTTTCCGGCACTTATACGATATAGTCGTCCGGCTCAGGTCCCCCACGGGGTGTCCCTGGGACCGGGAACAGAATCCCCTTACCCTGCGGGGGGATCTGATAGAGGAAACCTATGAGCTTCTGGAAGCCGTTGACGAACAGAACCCGGCCCATATCCGGGAAGAACTGGGGGACCTTTTCCTCCTGGTAACCATGCTTTCCTATATGCACGAGCAGGAAGGCCTTTTCTCCGTGGCCGCCGTGCTGGAGGGCATTGCGGAAAAACTTATCCGGCGGCATCCCCATGTGTTCGGCGATGTGACGGTTAGGGACAGCGCCGAAGTTTTAGACAACTGGGCCCGGATCAAGGTGGAGCAGGAGGGCCGGAAGCCCAAGGACTCCATACTGGATGAGGTTTCCCGGGCCCTGCCGCCCCTGGACCGGGCCTATAAGCTTCAGAAAAAGGCCGCCAAGGCCGGTTTTGACTGGCCCTCCCTGGAGGGGGTACGCGGCAAAATCGAGGAAGAGCTGGCGGAAGTGGAAGAAGCGGTACAGCGCCGTCAATCCGCCGCCGGAGATGGGGCTGTGGAAGCCGAACTGGGGGACCTCCTCTTTTCCGTGGTAAACCTCTGCCGTTTCCTCAAGGTGGAGCCATCGGTGGCCCTGCAACGGACCAACGCCAAATTCGTCAAGCGTTTTACCTTCGTGGAACAGAAGATGCGGGAAACCGGACAGCCCATGATTCACGAGAACCTTGCGGCGATGGACCGGTATTGGGAGGAGGGGAAGAAAGTGCAGAGATAGACTTAAGCCGGCCTCCGTAAAACAAAATGCGCCTGCCAGGAGCCTGTTGTACTTGCCGTTCAGCTTCGGACCGAAGGGCCGCCCGGAATCCCCGGAGGGCCCTTCTTTTTCATTTTTCTCACTCCCAGTTTCCCGTCGTATCTCCCACTCCCCCAGTGGAGGTGTCGTTGAATACCCAGGTACTATCGTTATATTTGGCGTAGAGATTAAGCGCCGGATCCGCGGTGGAATTACGCTGTTTGGTACTGTTATACAGATAAACCGCATGGCCG
>JAISOR010000027.1 GCA_031275535.1 Treponema sp.
GCAGACAGGAAAAGTTCTCCGGGATATGGGAGTCGTAGACCCCGTGTTCGTTGAGGGCCCAGCCTATGCTTTCCGTGATGGTTTTGCCGTGGTACCGGAGGGCCTCGAAACGGAAAAAGGCCGCCCGCAGGGTTTCCCCCTCGGTGGGGGGGAATGTGCGGCGGCTGAACATCTTTTCTATCCCCTTCCAGGGAAAGGCAAGCTCCACGGTCCATCCCTTATCGATATGGGAGGGGTTGTTGATCCTCCCCTGAACCTGTACCGCGGTTTTAAGGCCGGGGAAGTCATAGTCCATAAAGGCCCACCGTTTTCCCCGGCGGTGCCTGCCGTACCGGAGGGGATCCTGGAATCCGCCCAGGACATCCACATTCCTGGAATATAGATCGAATTCCGGGGTATTAAAACGGCCCTCCCGTTTCAGGGCGTCCTGGTAAATAAAAAAAACCTCGTATATAGTATTAAGGGCGTTTATCTCAAATTCATAATAACAGTCTTCCCCGTCTAAAAAGACCTCCACGTCGTTATCAAACCAGATAAAGGAATCCCGTTCCGTAAAGCTTGCCTGTACCGCGGGCTCCTCAATCCAAAAGGCGATGTAGAGATTTTTATCGTCCCATAGGGCCGCCATCCTGGTGTCCATGAATCCCGGCTCTCCGCTCACCAGATCGACAAAACGGCGGGATTTCTGGGCCGTACTCCAGGCGGATTTTTCCAAATTTCCGTCAATAACAATAGGTTCCGAAGTCCGGCGGCAAACATAGTGGGCAATCCGTTCCTCCGGTAAGGGGTGTATAGTATTCATATTCTTAACTATAAGGCCTGGATGCCCACAGTTCAAGATACTTGCTTTTGATCCCCAAACCCCCCATGATGTTTCTATATGCAATTCAAGACAGATAAACGGTCGGGCAATAATTTGTCTGTCCTGGGATTCGGCTGTATGCGTTTCCCCAAAAATCTGGGCGTCACGGATATGCGGAAGACCGAAGCCCTGGTGATGGACGCCCTGGGGCAGGGGATAAATTATTTTGATACCGCCTATATATATCCCGGCAGCGAAGAGGCCCTGGGGACGATCTTCGCCAAAAACAGGGTCCGGGACCGGGTTTTTATCGCCACCAAACTGCCTCTGATCCTCTGCCGGGGGCCCGGAGATTTTGATAAATTCTTTGATAAAGCGCTGGAGCGGCTGCGGACGGATCATATCGATTACTATCTAATGCACATGCTTACCGACCGGGATCTGTGGAATAAGTTCCGTTCCTGGGGTATAGAAGAATGGCTCGGGGCGCAGAAGAAAAGCGGCAGGATCCGGCAGACGGGGTTTTCTTTTCACGGCAGCAGGGATGAATTTTTACGGATTATCGACGACTATGACTGGGATTTCTGCCAGATCCAGTATAACTATTCGGATGAAAATTTTCAGGCCGGGGTCCGGGGGCTAAAGAGGGCCGCCGAAAAGGGGCTCCCGGTTATTGTTATGGAGCCCCTCCTGGGGGGGAAACTCGCCGGGGGCCTCCCGGCGGAGGCGGTCCGGCTTTTTAAGCAGGCCGACGGGGCCCTGTCTCCCGCGGCCTGGGCCCTGCGCTGGCTTTGGAATCAGGAGGAGGTGACGGTGGTCCTTTCCGGCATGAGCACCCCGGAGCAACTGGCGGAAAACCTTAAAACCGCGGATGCCGCCCGGCCGGGCATGCTTGGGGAGGCGGAACAGGAGGTCTTTCGCCGGGTCCTGGGGGTATTCAACGCCTCCTATAAGATTCACTGCACGGGCTGTAATTACTGTATGCCCTGCCCCAGGCATGTTAATATCCCCGCCTGCTTTGCCGCCTACAATGCCTCCTATTCCATGGGCTTTGTCGCGGGGATGCAGCAGTATATTACCAGTACCGCCTCGGCGAGTTCGGAAAATACCGGCGGCGCCGGTCTCTGCATCCGCTGCGGCAGATGCGAAGAACACTGTCCCCAGCATCTGCCCATTATCCGGTCCCTTAGGGATGTGCGGAAGCGGATGGAACCCTTCTGGGTCCGGGGAATCATCGCCCTTGCCCGGAAGGTGCTGGGAAAATCGAGGGCGGGCCCTGCCTAAACCGCCGCCGCGCTCCCCCAGGCCAAAACCTCGGGCATTGCAGCCCCATTTCTAAAAAAAAGCTCCTCCCATTAAAGCATTCTACGCAATGACCCCCTTATAGAGGATAGGAGGAACGCATATGAAACCTATCCAATTTGGGGAAAACGAAAAGATCCCCGACCTTTGTCAGGATGCGGTCTTTAAGGCTGTGCTGACCAAAGACACGCCCCCTTCCCGGGCCGCCCGGGATAAACTCCTCTCCGCCGTCATCAACGAGCCCGTCCATGTCCTTAGCATCAACGCCAACGAAGCGCCCATCCGGGGCCTGGGGGACCGCCAAATCCGCTTCGACATGAATCTCATATTGGCCGGTGGAGAACTGGCCAATGTGGAGATAACCAAGGACCCCAACCCCTATGAAGTGCTCAGGATGGAGTATTACCTGGCCGAGCTCTATACGGGGCAGGAGATCCACGGGAATGATCTAAGCTACCAGGACCTGAAGAAGACCTGGCAGATATCCTTCCTGGCCAACCGGAACCTGTTTTCCGATAAATCGCTGATCCACCGGTTTACGTATTATGACCAGGAACACGGGGTAGAATTAGGTGGACGGACTGAAATAATCACGGTAGAATTGAAGAAGGTGGATGAAGCCGTGGAGCGGGGGATAGCGGGGATGAGCCTTGCGGAACTGTGGGCGTATTTTTTCCGGTATGGAGCGGACCGGAGCAAACGGCGGCAGATAAACGAGATACTGGCTATGGAGGAGGGAATAGCGATGGCAGGACAGGTGGTACAGGGATTCACGAAACGCCAGCTGGCGTTATTTCGGCAGATCAGCAAAGAGAAGTGGGAGACTGACATGCGGAGCCAACTGGTGTATGAGCGGGAGGAAGCCCGGAAAGCGGGCCGGGTGGAGGGCATGGAAGCGGGCCGGGCCGAAGGCATGGAAGCGGGCCGGGCCGAAGGCATGGAAGCGGGCCGGACCGAAGGCATGGAAGCGGGCCGGGCCAAGGCGGTGAAAATGTTGCGGAAACACGGTATGGCCCCTGAGCAGATAGCCGAAACTCTGGAACTGCCGCCGGATGTCGTTCTGGCTTATCTGAAGACCGAATAGCCGGAGCTTTCCAATCCCCGGCCTAGACCCATCGGCAAAAGCCGCCGCGGAGAAAGAAATTGCCCCCCCCGCCGAAGCTTCGGCGGGGCGGATACGGAAAAAGGAATAGCCCCCATTCCCCGGGTAAAAGCATCTGCTTTTACTTTGCGGGGAGCGAGGGGGCGAGGAAATCTGTCGATTAGCAGCCGTATTATGCGAGGAACAGCCTCTTCCCCCCGTGTAAGGAAAGGCCGGGCAGTATCTTGGTATATATCCGGGATACCCCCGAGAAATGCACCGGTACGGTGAAGAAAAACCTGGTGGGGTGGCGGTGTCAAAGCCATAGGGGGGACCCGTTGGGGGGTCCCCTATTGCTTTGACAGCCGCCAGGACCCCAATTAATTTCCTCCCCGTACCGGTGAAACTCCTGAAAAGTATCCCGGATAAAGAGTAAACGCTTTGCCCGGCCTTTCCTCTTGAAACTTATTGCAATTCTTACTATATTATCACAATTAAAAGCGTCTATTATCATTTTGTTCTGTATTATGGCGTTTAGAATAACCAGAATATAACCGTCCCGGGGGCGGATGTAAGGAGTATGTAGAAGATGGGCATCGACATAGAAAAGATGCGGAATATTGGAATCAGCGCGCATATCGACTCGGGAAAAACGACCCTTTCCGAGCGTATTCTGTTTTATAGCAATAAAATCCATGCCATCCACGAGGTTCGCGGTAAAGACGGGGTCGGTGCGACCATGGATCACATGGAACTTGAGCGGGAACGGGGTATCACCATCCAATCCGCGGCCACCCAGGTTGAATGGAAGGACTATACCATCAACTTGATTGATACCCCCGGCCATGTGGATTTTACCATTGAGGTTGAGCGGTCCCTGCGGGTCCTTGACGGGGCTATCCTGGTTCTCTGCGCCGTAGGGGGCGTCCAGTCCCAGTCCATCACGGTGGACAGGCAGCTTAAACGCTACCATGTGCCCCGGATTGCCTTTATCAACAAATGCGACCGTACCGGGGCCAATCCTTTTAAGGTCCGGCTCCAGCTCCGGGAAAAACTCGGGCTTAATGCGGTATTGATTCAGCTTCCCATTGGTTTGGAGGACAAGCTTGAGGGCGTGGTGGACCTTATTACCATGAAGGCCGTGTATTTTGACGGCGATCAGGGAACCCAGATCCGCCATGCCGAGATCCCCCCCCACTTAAAGGCCGATGCGGAAAAATACCGGGAAGAATTAATCGATGCGGTATCCCTCTTTTCCGATGAGCTGGCGGAGCTGTTTTTGGGCGGAGAGGCCATCCCCGAGGATCTGATCCACGCCGCCATCCGAAAGGGGACCCTGGCGGAGTCCTTTGTGCCGGTGATGATAGGCTCGGCCTATAAAAACAAGGGCATCCAGCTCCTCCTGGACGGGGTTGTCAATTATCTGCCGGACCCCAGGGAGGTCAAAAATTACGCCCTGGATCTGGATCATAATGAAGAGCGGAAGGAGCTTCAGGCGGATGATAAAAGCCCCACCGTGGCCCTGGGCTTTAAACTGGAAGACGGCCAATACGGCCAGCTTACCTATGTACGGATCTACCAGGGCGCCCTTAGAAAGGGGGAGGAGCTTCTGAATACCCGGGCGCGGAAAAAATTCAAGGTGGGGCGCCTGGTCAGGATGCACGCCGATGATATGGAAGATATTACCGAAGGATACCCCGGCGATATTGTAGCCCTTTTTGGGGTGGACTGCGCCTCGGGGGATACCTTTTGCGGGGGCGGGCTTAATTATGCCATGTCTTCCATGTACGTCCCGGATCCGGTAATTTCCCTGGCCATTACCCCCAGGGACAAGAAATCGGCGGATCAGATGGCCAAGGCCCTGAATCGTTTTACCAAGGAAGATCCCACCTTTCAGACCTATGTGGACCCCGAGTCCAACCAGACCATCATTAAGGGAATGGGGGAGCTTCACCTGGAGGTTTACATCGAGCGGATGCGCCGGGAGTATAAATGCGAGGTAGATACCGGTATGCCCCAGGTGGCCTACCGGGAAGCCATTACCCAGCGGGCGGAATTTAACTATACCCATAAGAAGCAGACCGGCGGTTCCGGCCAATACGGACGGGTGGCGGGCTATATGGAGCCCTTTGACGGCGGAGATTATGAATTTGTGGACAATATCAAGGGCGGGGCCATACCCAACGAGTTTATCCCCAGTTGCGACAAGGGATTCAAGGAAGCCCTTAAGCGGGGCACCCTTATCGGGTTCCCCATTGTAAACATCCGCTGCGTAATCAACGACGGGCAATCCCATCCCGTAGATTCTTCAGACATCGCCTTCCAGATGGCCGCTATTGGCGCCTTTCGGGAAGCCTATAACAAGGCCAGGCCCTGTATTTTGGAACCCATCATGAAGGTTGCGGTGGAGGGCCCCACGGAATTCCAGGGGAATATCTTTGCTTCTATTAACCAGCGCCGGGGTATTATTTCCGCCTCCACCGAAGACGGAACTTTCTCCCGGGTCGAGGCGGAAGTCCCCTTAAGTGAGATGTTTGGTTATTCTACGGTCCTTAGGTCCTTGACCCAGGGCAAGGCTGAGTTTACCATGGAATTTGAGAAGTATGGAAAAGTTCCCTCCGGCATCTCCGAGACCCTCATTAAGGACTATGCAGACAAACGGAACGCCCGGTAGAGCCCGCGAATCGATGAGCGGGCGTAACAACATTATGGCAGAAGGATAAGAAAATGGTTAAGCAGGAACTTATACAGCGAAGTCCGGTCCGTATCTTTGAAAAGTCCATTCATGGAGGACTTAGGGCCGGAGAAATAGGGATTATTTCCTCCCCCAGCGGTATCGGCAAAACCTCGGTTTTGGTCCAAATCGCTTTAGATAAACTTTTACAGACCAAGAAGGTTATCCACGTATCCTTTACCCAGCATACCGATTATGTCCTCGCCTGGTATGAGGATATTTTTGACGAATTCATAAAAAAGAAGAACCTGGAAAATGTCCGGGAAATAAAAAACGAACTGATAAAAAACCGGGTTTTGATGAATTTTAGCCAGGACGGCGTTTCGGGGGATCAGATCCTCCGGAGCCTCCGGGCGATGATACAGGACGGCGGCTTTAATGCCGAGGCGCTTATCATAGACGGTTTTGATTTTGCCCGGATGGACCGCGAGTGGCTTGGGGCGGTCAAACAATTTGCCGGGGATCTGGGCCTTTCGGTCTGGTATAGCTGTACCGTATCCGGGGCGCCTCCCTTCTACGACAAACGGGGTATCCCCCACATCATTGCGGACTACATGGATCTGATCGATGTGGTTATTGTCCTTGAACCCAAGCAGGATCATATTGAGTTAACGGCCTCTAAAGATCGGGGCGCCTATAATCCCGAACACATGGCCCTGCGGCTGGATCCCCGGACCATGCTGATCCAGGAGAAGTCCTGACCTGCGATTTTTACTGAAACCTCTAAGTTTGTTCCAAAACCCGGCTGGCTTTGGAACAGCCTCATTTCCCCCTGGAAAATGCCGGAGTAATTGACTATACTACAATTATTAGTTTAACCAAGGACTGAACAAAATGAACAACAGGATGCAGGATATAATCCGCATAGGTATATTCTATGACGGTTATTATTTTTATAAGGTGAGCAACTATTACAAATACGAACATCAAAGAAAAGCGCGGATAAGCATTTCCGGCCTGCATGATTTTATCCGCAGCGAAATTGCGGCAATCATGAAAATAGAGGATCTGCGCCATTGTCAAATAATAGACGCCCATTATTTCAAAGGCCGTTCTTCTGTTAAGGAAATGGGAGAAAAAGTACAAAGCGAGCGGGTGTTTGAAGACATCCTTATGCGGGAGAATATCGTCAACCACTATCTTCCCCTGCGGATGGGAGAAAACAACACCTGGCAGGAAAAGGGCATCGATGTTTGGCTTGCCCTGGAAGCCTATGAACTGGCAATTTATAAGCGTTTTGACGTATTGGTCCTGGTAGCCGGTGACGGGGACTATGTGCCCCTGGTCAGAAAATTGAATACCCTGGGAACCCAGGTTATGCTGATATGCTGGGAATATAGCTATTATAATGAGAATGGGGCTATCACGGAAACACGGACCTCCCGCCAGTTACTGGAGGAAGTCCTCTATCCTATCGTCATGAGTGAACAGATAGACAAATACCCCACGGCGGAGAATATTAACGGCCTCTTTGTAAAGGAAAAGAAAGACATCTCCACCGAAAGCATTGGGAATATAATTGCCGGCAAAACGGAAAATAAATCTGACGAAAAAGAAATCATCTCTACCATATTCAGTATAAAAGACGGTTTTGGATTTATTAAGGACGAAGAGAACAATAACGTGTTCTTTTATTATAATACCGTGACCAATAAGGATTTTGACGAATTGGAAGTGGGGATGAAGGTAGCGTATCTTAGGGAGGAAGATTCCGAGCGGACCAAGCGGGATGAAGCTCCCCGCTACCGGGCCTATAAGGTGTCGGTCATAGACTAAGGCCGGTCCAGTACGCCCCGGGAGAGGAGCTCCCCCATAAGGGCGGTCAGGGTTTGGAGGTCCATATCCCCCGAAGCGTCTTCCAGGGTCTCCCGGATTTCCTCCCAGTCCTCTTCCTCAAGGGACATGGCCGCATCGTCATACTCTCCCAGAAAAAAAGCCGCCAGGGCCCCCAGTTTCCTCAGGTCCCCGGCAGGGCGGCCGGCAAGCCGTTCCAGGGTACGGTAACACAGATCCTCCGCGGCGGAAGCGCCGAGGACCGGGGCTATGAGGCGGGAAAAGGCCCGGCCCAGCCGTTCCCGCTCCTGGCCGCTCAGGCTGATGGGGCCGGATTGCAGGGACCTTTCCGAAAGGGCAAGTTTAGAAAAGAAATGCTCCGCCGGGCGCATGGTCCCTATATCCGCAGTTCCCGGGGTTCCACCCCAAACCGGGCGGCCGCCTTTTCCGCCACGGGCCCGCCGGCGATGATGACCGGGAAGGATGCGGCGGTATGGGCGGCCAGCCGCCCCGCGGCGGCGCTAAGTTCCTCCGCCGAAAGATCGACCAGGAATTGGAGTTTCCTTGCCCGGTGTTCATCCTCAATGCCGTAGAGGAACCGGAAAAAATCGACCAGCCCCTTTTCGGCGCTGGTCCGGGGGCGGGTTTCCTTGGAGTAGCTGCCGATGATGGATTTTACGAGGCTTTCCTCATCGGGGCCCGCCTTTGCCGCCTCCCGCAGGACGGCGGGAAAGATCTCCAGGGACCGGAGGGGCTTGGGGTCCCGGTAGGTGGTAAAGTAAAAGACGTTCTCCATGTTGTCCGGGTACGTATACACGCCATAGGCACCGCCCTTCATCCTGATATGCTCCCACAGTACCCCGGTGGAAAGATGATGGGCCAGAACCAGTTCTGCGGCCTGTTCCCGGGAGGCCAGGGGAGCGGCGGGCAGGGCCGCGGAAGCAAAGCCCACCTGGAGGGAAGCGGCGGTGTAGACCTCCGCTTTTTCCGGGGAGGGGACCGCCGGCGGAGAGAGGAAGGGCCCGCTGCCTTCGCAGGCGGTATTCCTGGGCCGGGGAGCGCCGAAGCGGCTGAAGCGCCCGGAAAAATCCCCGAGCGCCCCGGAGAGGGCCCCCTGGGAGCCGCTCAGGTTGGCGATGAGCCCTGCCCTGTTTGTCAGGGTATCCCGGATATCCCGTAGTTTACGGCATATTTCAGCCGTATCCCGGGCGGCAATTTTATGGATAAAATCAAACTGATCCAATCCGTTCCAACATTCGTCCACCGCCCTGGCCCGGGAGAAATACCGGCCGGACCGGCTTGCGGCATAGTTGTTTCCCCAATGGGCCAGGCTGGAATCCACATCACTCTTCATTTCCATAACCAGATCCCGGATGCGCCGCTGGTCGGAAAAATCCGCTTCGGTGATGAGCCTAAGGGCCAGGTCCATGGCGGGGCCGGTCTTTTCGTCCAGGGCTTTAAGCCGGTACACCAGCCAGTCCCGGCCCGAGAGATCGAGGATCCCCGCGGGGCTGGGGATGGTCCGGCCCGTGCCGGGGGCCGGGGAACCGGTTTGAAGCATGGCATGGAAACCCCCGGCGGTCCGGGCCATGAGGCTCGACACTTCCCCATAATCCATGCCGGGAAGCCCCAGGGAAACGATGGAGCGGGAAAAGAGGGGCAGCCAGGGATAGTCTTCGGGATCAAGAATGTCCAGGGGAAAGGCAAGATCCGCGTAGGTGATGCCGTTGGTAAAAAGATCGTGGACCAATACGGGGATCCCCGCGGCATCCACCAGGGTCCGGGGAAGGGTTTCTACTTCCGGGGAAAGGTCCTTGCGGGAGAGATGGGGAATCCGGGCCAGGGCGCCGGGGCTGTCCGGCTTTTCCTGGATCCGGGCAAGTTCCGCGGCCTTTTCCTTGATGCTCCGCCGTTCCGCGCCGGAGAGGGTGCTTTCCCGTTTAGCCAGCCTGGCCGCCAACTCCGCTTCTTTCTTTTCAAGGTACGTTTCTTCGGGCTCCACCACAACCAGGGCCCGGTGGGGGTTATCCAGCAGGTACTTTTTGATCAGGGATTCGAAGTAGGGATGCCCGGCGGCCTTCCCCTCCGCGAAACGGCGCTTGACTTCGGTAAAACCCGGCACAAAGAGGAGGGTCTCCCAGGGCTTGGCGCCGTGGAGCCAGCCCCGGAGGGAACGCCGCATCCAGGTTAGGGAAAAGGGCCCCCCGGAACGGCGGATTTCCCGGTTGGAAAACTCCATGGAAAGCAGCGCCGCCTCGATCTCCTCTTCGGGGATGCCTTCGGCAGCCAGGCGCCGCAATTCCCCAAGGATAAGGGCCTCCACCGCTTTCCCGGCGTCCTCCCCGTCTTTTCCTCGGACTCCGGCGGAGTCCCTGACTCCGGAGAGTCCGGCGGTGAATACCAGCTCCCGGATTTCGCTTTCCAGCCCCGTAGCCGGGGCCAGGTCCTCCCCAAGGCCGGATTCAATAAGGGCCCTGGTCAGGGGGGAGCCGTCGTGGCCCAAAAGAATTTCCACCAGGGCCCACAGGGCCAGGGTTTCCGCCGTATCCGTCACATCCGAGCAGAGCCAGGAAAGGGATATGGTGGATTTTTTCTCCCCCCCGGAGGGGCAGGGGATGCGGATGGACTTGGGAGCGGTCCACCGCTCGGCCCTGGGGATGGGCGGAAGGGCCTTTCCCGGCGGCAGGGAAGACAGGAATTTTTCATCCAGGAAGGCAAGCTGTTTTTCCGTGGGGATATTACCCGCCAGGAAGATCCGGCAGTTTGCCGGAGAATAGCGGCTGCGGTGAAAGGCCCACAGATCTTCCCAGCTTAAATCGGGGATGTAGTCCGGGTCTCCCCCGGATTCCAGGGCATAGGGGGTATTGGGCAGGACCGCCCGGACAGCCCAGGACTCCGAGAAGGTGTCCGGCGACGAATAGGCCCCCTTCATTTCGTTATACACCACCCCGGTAAGGGAAAGCCGTTCCTTGCCGCCGGGATGGTCCTCCCCGGCGGAAGGGGCCTTTTCCCCCAGGCCGATCCCGTCTTTTTCTTCCGGGGCCGCAAAAAACAAGCGGCAGCCCTCCTGCATAAAGGTCCACTCCGTAATCAGGGGCCGGAATACCGCGTCCCCGTATACCGCCATAAGGTTAAAGTAGTCATGTTCATTAACCGAACTGGCGGGATACAGGGTCTTATCGGGAAAGGTAATGGCATTGAGGAAGGTTTTAAGGCTGCCCTGGGCGAGGACCATAAAGGCGTCCTTTAGGGGGTAGTTTTCCGAACCGCAGAGGACCGAATGTTCCAGCACATGGGCGGCCCCCGCGGAATTCTCCGGGGGGGTGGCAAAGGCAAAGGCGAAGAGATTTTCAGGATCATCATTAAGCACATGAAAAACCTCGGCCCCGCTTTTCAGATGCCGGGCCCAAAGCCCCAGGGCGTTTAGTTCCCGCATCTCTACGATGTCTATAATTTCAAAGCCGCTTTCCAGGATCTGTCCTTTTTGCAATGGGACGGTCATATAATTACATCCTCGCTGTCTATTAATAAGATACGGCCCTCTTCCCTGTTCAGGCGGAACCAGGCCAGAAAATCCCCGGCCGCCGCATCGGCGTCCTTTTTAGGAACCGGTCCCAGAACTTCCGCTTCTTCCCGGACCTGAGCCTGGCGGTGGGAAGAGAGGTTGGCGAATATTTTTTGATTAAACTCTTCGGAACGGCCCTTGAGGAGCAGGACGATTTCCTTGTCGGACATGGCCCGCAGTTTTTCCTGGAGGGGCCGGTCTTCGGCCTTGACCACATCCTCCAGGGTATAAAGCCGTTCCTTTAAGTCCCGGCCCAGATCGGGGTCATGATCCTCCAGTTCCTCCAGGATCCGATCCCCAAAGGAGATGTCCGAAGACTTGAGGATCGCCGCCAGGGCGTTCCTGCCGTCTATATCCCCGGTCCCGGTATGGCCCGCGGCGTCGCCGATATGCCGGGCCTTTTCCCTAAGCGCCGCGGCCGCCTGGTCCAGCACTTCCGGGGAAGTTTCACCCAAACGGGCGATACGTTTTATGATTTCGAGTTTCCGGGCCCCGCTGGTATTGCCCAGCGCCGCGGCGGATACCTGGGAGGGAAGCCTGGACAGGACCAGGGCCGCCGCCGCGGGGGATTCATCCCGCAGGAGCAGGGCGATCTGTTCCCCGGAAAAATCCTCCAGAAATTTGAGGGGATTTTCCTTTGCCCCGGGAACGGCCTTTAACAGGAAGGACTCCCCCTTTTCGGGGCCAAAGGCGGCGTACAGAAGCCGGCGGGCCTCCTCCACCCCTCCGGAGGAGGAACCGGAATATCCGTAGGGCGCGGAAAGAAGGGAACGGAATTCATCAAGGATGATCCGGGCCTCTTCGCTTGAGATGCCCCGGATGGAGGCAATTTCCCGGGAAACAGCCTCCACCTGCTCAATATCAAGCCTGGAAAGGATCCCCGCCGCTTCGTCCCCGCCGATAAGGATGAGAAATTTGGCAACCCGCCGGTATTTGGTATCCTCCCCGGCCTCCAAAGGCTGGGGCAAGGTCCTGGGCAAGGGTTTCGGCGGGGTCCCGGTCTTCAATAAGCCGGTGCCGGTCTTGAGTAAGCCCGGCACCGGGTCGTCCCCGGACCGGTCCTGGGGCTTTAGGATACGCTGATATGCCGCTATCCCCTGGGATGCGGCGGCCTTACCGGCGGCCCCGCCGGCGGCATTAGGTTTGTTTTTGGGGTCCTTGAATCTTCCCATGTTCTTTATAGTACGATATTTGGGAGGGTTTGTACAATTAAGCAGAACCTGAAATAAGCGGGAAGTAAAAAAGCATAGGTGAGCTGGTTCCAAAATCGGTTATTTTGTCACCAGCTCTTGCGGTTTCTCAG
>JAISOR010000038.1 GCA_031275535.1 Treponema sp.
TGACAACTATAAATGCACTAGTACAATATATCAAGAGAAGCTTTGGCGAGGAATTCCCTCTTCCCCCCATGCAAGGAAAAACCGGGCAATTTTTGTGTATATCCGGGATACCCTCGAAGAAATGCACCGGTACGGTGGAGAAAAACCTGGTGGGGTGGCGGTAAAAAGCCATAGGGGGACCCTCCGGGGGTCCCTATGGCTTTTTTACCGTCAGGACCCCAAGTAATTTCCTCACCGTACCGGTGTAAGCTACGATAATGTATCCCGGATAAGCAATAAAGGCTTTGCCCCGCGGTTCACCCCATCACTACCCGGACTTGATTGAGGCTCCCCGCGGCCTGGGCCGGGATGCCGCCCTGGACCGGAACGCCGTTCAGAGAACATTCCCGGACCCCCTTGCTCACCCCGCCGGGGTTCTCCACCGCTATCTCATACACCGCCCCCCGCCAGACCCGGCGGAGGCTGAAACCCTGCCAGGCCGGAGGGATGCAGGGATCGATGATGAGTACATCAAAATCCGGGCGCAGCCCCAGGATGTACTGGGTGGCGGCAAAATAGCTCCAGCCCGCGGAGCCGGTCATAAAGGGATGCCGGGCCCGGCCAAAGGCGCTGTGATCCGGTCCCATGATGAACTGACAGTAGGAGTAGGGTTCGGCCTCCCGGATCTCAATCATATCATTTTGATAGTAGGGACAGAGGGCGTTGTAGAATTCCATGGCCCGGTCCCCCCGGCCCAGGATGGCCTCGGCGCACCAGGCCCAGGGGTTGGGATGGCTAAAAATGGCGGCGTTTTCCTTGACCCCCTTATAGACCCGGGTGACAAAGCCGATTTCATCGTCCGGGACCGAATAGGCGGGGGCGCAGAGTTTTAGCCCGTAGGGGGTATAGAGGTACTCCCTTACCGCATCCATGGCCGCGAGCCCCCGTTCCCGGGAGGCCGCCCCGGACAGCACAGCCCAGGTATTGGACTCCATAAAGACCTTCCCCTCGGCGTTCTCCGGGACGCCGATCTTCCTGCCCGAGGCGGTGATCCCCCGGGTGTACCAGCTCCCGTTCCAGAGGACCTCCTCGCAGGTACGGCGGACCTTTTCCGCCAGGGCCCCGTAACGGTCCGCGTCTTCCCCGCGGCCCAGCCGCCGGGCCAGGGCGGTAAAATGGAGGAGGGCCCAGTGATGCAGGAAGGAGACCATGGCGCTTTCCCCGCCCCCCAGATTAAGACAGTCGTTCCAGTCCGCCCGCAGGCCCTTGCAGACCCCGTTTTTCCCCACCTGTTCCGCGGAAAAGTCGAGGATCCTGGTCATGTGTTCATAGACCGTGCCCCGGCCCCCGTCGGCATAGGTAAATACCTCATCGGCAAAGCCAAAATCCCCCGTTTCCTTGATATACCCCGTGATGGCCGGGATGAGCCACAGGGCGTCATCGGCGCAGACATCCTTGATCCCGTGGACGATCCGGCTTTTATCGGGACTGGGGACCACCGTGGGGGACTTAAAGGCCGGGGGCTTCTGTTCCTCGAACCATTCGCTTTGGAAAAGGTGGAGCCCATAGCCCTGGGAAGTCAGACCCCGGAGAAGCTCGGTGATCCGGCTTCGGCATTTTTCGGGATTGGAATGGGGGATACACATGGCGTCCTGGGCGGTGTCCCGGTAGCCAAGACCGGTCCGGCCCCCCACCTCAATAAAGGATGCAAACCGGGAGAACATGACGTTTATTTCCGACTGGTAGAGGGTCCAGGTATTAAGCAGGGTGTTCATCCCCTCGTTGGGGGTGGAGACCCGGAGTTTTTCCAGCTTTCCGGTCCAGAAATCCCCCAGGGCCTCAAAAGCGGCGTCCACCGCCGGGGGGCTCCCGTACTTTTCCCGCAGTTCTATCCCCCTTTTCCGGTTCCCTTCCCCCACCATAAAGAGCAGCCGGCGGTCTTCCCCGCTTTCCAGGCTGATTTTTAGCCGTAGGGCCCCGCAGTGGTTCCCCCCCAGCTCGCCGGACCCGGAGCAATAGCCCCTTTCCACCGCTGCGGGGTTGGTCTCGCTGCGGTAGGGCCCGATGAACCGGTCCCGGAGACAGTCATAGCCTTCGGGTCCTTCCCCCAAGCCGCGGCTTCCCCCGGCCGGATCAAGGGCGGTAAAGAACTGAAAACCCCCGTCCTCGTAAAAGGGGTCCATCTCGATAACTCCCTCCCCATAGGAGGACCCCGCGGAATAGAGGCTCATCTGGAAATTCCGGTTATCCATATCGATATGGTGAAAGGAGAATTCCAGGTACCCAAAGACGCTCAGGTTCCGCGTCCGGCCGGATTCGTTGGCAAGCCGGATATCCCAAAGCTCCACCGGATCGTCCGGGGGGATAAAGAGGGTCTGTTCCCCCCTCAGGCCGCTGTACACGCACTGGTATTTGCTGTAGGAAAGGCCGTGGCGGCAGACATATTGGGGAGAGCCGGGATCGGAGGGATCCAGGGTCTTCCCCACGGGCTGCCAGGACAGGGTCCAGTAATCCCCGGTGTCGTCGTCCCGGATATAGACATAGTGGCCGGGCCGGTCCATGGGCACCCCATTGGGCCTGAACCGGGAAATACGGTGATATTCCGGGGACTTGTAGAAAAGGTAGCCCCCGGCGGTATGGTTAAATACCCCGCACATATCCCGGATCCCAATATAATTAGTCCAGGAAACCGGTACATCGATCCGGTTTATCACATACTCCCGGTGTTCATCATCAAAGTATCCGTACTGCATAGAAGTTTATCTCCTTCTTGTGGTAATTTGTATTATCCTAGATGAAAGGGGTAAATGCAATGAATATAGAGATTATTCCCCAGCCTGCCAAGGTGGAAGTCCCGGGCGGCTTCTTTGAGAGCGCCGGCCTGCCGGGTATCCGGGGGGAGGGGGGCTTTCAGGATGAGATCCGGCTTTTCCGGGAACAGCTTTGCGCCGATCTTGGGGAGGAGACGGGCCGGGAACCGGGGATCTTCTGTGTGGAAGACCGGTCCCTGGGGGGCGCGGAGTCCTACCGCATGACCCTGGGGCGGGAAACCATCGAAATCGGCGCCCCTTCCGCCGGGGGGCTCTACCACGGGCTCCAGGCCCTGCGGCAGCTTGTCCTTTCGGGGTACCACAACCGGACCCTCCGCATCCCCTGCGCCCACATAGAAGATTATCCCCGTTTTAGCTGGCGGGGGTTCATGCTCGATACCTCCCGCCACTGGTATACCCCGGCCTTTATCAGAAGAATCCTGGACCTCCTCTCCCTGCACCATATCAACATCTTTCACTGGCATCTGACCGACGACCAGGGCTGGCGCTTCCCGGTCCCGGAATTTCCCGCCCTGGCGGACACGGGGTCCAAACGGCGGAACCTTAGGGCCCCCCGGGAAGCCCCGGCGGGGGGGCTTTATACCCCGGAGGATATCCGGGACCTCGTGGCCTATGCCGGGGCGCGGCATATCACCGTCGTCCCCGAGGTGGAACTTCCCGGCCATACCAGCGCGGTCCTGGCGGCTTACCCGGACCTGGGCTGCACCGGCGGCCCCTACCAGGTAGAGGACCGGTTCGGCATTTTTGAGGATGTCCTCTGCGCGGGGAACGACCGGGTCTTTGACCTGGCCGGCGCGGTCTTCGATACCCTGACGGGGCTCTTCCCCGGCCCCTATGTGCATATCGGGGGGGATGAGGTCCTCTTTTCCCGGTGGGAGGCCTGCCCTAAGTGCCGGAAGCGCCGGGCCGAACTGGGCCTTTCCGGGGCCAGGGAACTCCAGGGCTGGCTGACCGCCCGGTTTGCCCAAATGCTCCTGGACCGGGACCGGATCCCCCTGGGCTGGGACGAGGTCCTCGAACACGCCGGGGCCCTGCCGCCGGAAATGGTGCTTATGTCCTGGAGGAACCGGGAGTGGGGCCGCCGGGCCGCGGCCATGGGACACCGGGCGGTGATGTCCCCCGTGACCGGGGGCTGCTATCTGGATTATAAGCACCTGGACAGCCCGGAAGAGCCGGGGCAGATCGGGGTTTCCACCGTGTATCAGTCCTATATGATGGATCCCCTGGACCCGGCAATGACGCCGGAAGAGGCGGCCCTTATCCTGGGGGGGCAGGGCAACCTCTGGTCCGAGCTTATCTATGCCGACAGGTTAGCGGAATACATGATCTTTCCCCGGATCTGCGCCCTCGCCGAGGCGCTCTGGACTCCCC
Source organism: Treponema sp. (assembly GCA_031275535.1). Next base: position 4,182 of record JAISOR010000038.1, read on the forward strand.
CGGAACAAAAGGATTTTGATTCCTTTGCCGGGCGGCTCCGGGTCCATGAGGAACGGCTCGACCGGCTCAATGTCCTGCGCTACCGGGGGGATCCGGCCCGTCCTCACTAATCATGCGATAGGTGTATGAAAGGCCATTTTTTCTAAAAATAATCATGCCGGCGCCTAAAAAAATGTTGACAATTTTTAAATTTGTTATATAATTAAGTACGTACACTGTATGAACTAACTGATTTTCAGGAGGAAATGAAAATGACAAAAAGACTTTTGGTTGCCGCCTTAGTGCTGGCGGTAGTGACCGGTCTTGTACTCACGGGTTGTCAAAAGAAAGAATCTGCGGCAGCGGGCGATAAGATCACGCTCCGGGTATTAAACTACTTTGACATGACATCCGCCAACAGCGCCGACGAGATCGCCCAGGTGTGGGACGCCTTTGAAAAGGCTAATCCTGACATTACCGTGATCCGGGAGGACCTGTTTAACGAACCCTTCCACAACAAGGTCGAAGCCTATGCCGCCGCGGGGCAGCTTCCCGATGTGGTCTATGCCTGGCCGTCCGGAAGGTCCACCACCCTGCATACCCAGAAGCTCCTTAAAGATCTGGGCCCGCTTATTGCCAAGGACGGCATTGCGTCTTTCTATACTCCCTCGGCGCTTGATCCCAGTGCCCAGGGCGCGGGATACCTGGGCATTCTGCCCCGGGCCATCACCTCGAGCCACGCCTTTTATATAAATAACGAGGTCCTCCGGGATGCCGGGCTTAGCCCCGCCAAGACCTACGACGAACTCAAGGCCCAGGCGCCCATACTAAGGGCCAAGGGCTACGATACTATCGCCATGGGTAACCAGGATACCTGGGTTATGCAGTCCTGTTTCTTCTCCCTTATCGCGGGACGTTTCTGCGGTGAAGGCTGGGAGCAGAAGATCCTCTCCGGCCAGGCGAAATTTACGGACAGCGACTTTGTGGGGGCCCTGAACTTTGTAAAGACCCTCTATGATGACGGCGTCTTGACCAAGGCAACCCTGACCACCGATTACGGCAGTGTTTTAGGCCAGTTTGCCACCAACAAGGCCGCGTATCTTATTGACGGCGACTGGCGGGTCGGGGCCTTTATCACCGATCAGTCCACCGGACAGGCCGTTATAAGCCCCGAGAGGCAGCGGGATATTCAGATCACCGTATTCCCCGACATAGCGGGGGTTAAATTCAACAAGTCCACCTCGGTTATCCTGGGCACCGGCTGGGGCATCAACGCGAATATCCCCGCCGGGTCTCCCCAGGAAGACGCCGCCTGGCGGCTGGTAAAGTGGCTCTCCGGCAAGGAGATCCAGACCTGGCTTCTTTCAAGCGGCGCTATTGCCACCCCCACCCGGACCGATATTGATGTGGGCAGTCTGTCCCTGGAGCCCATGCAGAAGGCGATCAGTAATATCGGCCAGGAGTACACCACCGGCACCGTGGTAATCGACGGCGCCTTCCACAGCGATGTCCATACGCCGATCAATGACGGTTTGCAGGAGATTGGCATGGGAACCCGGACCCCCGAGCAGGTGGCCCAGACCGTGCAGCAGGCCTTTGACGCATGGAAGGCCGCCCAGTAGTTTTTAGTATTCTTAAAGAATAAGGGGCTGTCCGCGGCGGCGAACAGCCTTTTTTCTTATACCCCGGGAAACAAGGTGCGGATAAATAATTTTTTTCAGAAAAATGCGAACATCTCTATGGTAACCCATACCTTGTGGAAAACTCCGGGCATAAGCAGGGTGGAAATAGCCCGCCGGCTGAATTTATACCGTTCCACGGTTTCCAATATCATCAATATTCTGATCCGGCACGGGGTGGTGGTGGAGGAACGGGAGGGCGCCGCGGCTATGAGCGGCGGACGCAGGCCTATCTGTCTTGAATTAAACAGGAGATTCGGCTGTGTCCTGGGGCTTGAACTGCGGCCCTCGGGTTACTATTGTGTGCTGGTCGATATGGCCGGGAAGCTTATCTATACCCTGTCGGGGCTGCTTCCCGATATGTCCTTTGACGCCATGGCGGACGCCGTATTGTTTAAGGTCTACGGGGAGGTAAAACAAAAGGGAATCCCCCTGCTGGCGGTTTGTATGGCCGTTCCGGGGGTAATTGACGCAAAAAACGAAAAGATCCTTGAATCCCATCCCTTTGCCCTAAAAGATCACCGGCTTAGGCAGACCTTTTCCCGGCGCTATAATATTCCGGTCTTTATTGAAAACGACGCCAACTGTCTTGCCTGGCTTGAGTTGTCAAAAAACGGCGATTCCGGCGTAAAGAACTTTATGTGCATCAACCTGGGGAGCCACCAGAAGATCCACCAGCTTGGGGAGTGGAGTAAAATGGGTATTGGGATTGGCCTGGCCCTTGATGGTTTTGTTTTTCCCGGAAACAACCACCGGGCGGGGGAATTCCTGGCCCCTTCCTGGAGGGGTGATACGGTGGGACAGACCGGGCTTATGGCCAAAAGCCGGAAAACCCCTGCCGCCGACGAAGCCGCGTTTAAGGAATTGGTGGCGGAGTTGTTTTCCAGCCTGATAAGCGTTGTTTCGGTCCTGGATCCCGGAACCATCTTTCTCTATGGGGAACTGGTTACCCGGGCTTCCCTGGTAAATAAGATCATCCAGGAGGAGGTGCCCCAGTTCAATGTCCTCTTAGAGCGTATGGCCTGCGATCTTGTTTTTACCCGGGACGATGATTTTGCCGCCGCCACCGGCGCGGCGATGATGTATTTTCTGCATCTTTTTTCCCTCTCCGGCTATTGTGCCAACAGGTTTGACTATACCGTCGATTGGGATACCCTTTTTGCCCTTGCCTCGGGGGAAAAGCAGCACCGGCGGCATGATGATCTCCCGGAAGGTTTATATCCCCCCGTATCGCAGCCAGGATCGTCAGAATGGACTTTAAAGTAAAATTCGGCTAGAATTAAGTAGCCCCGGATATAATAATTATATTAAGGAGAATATTAATGGCTGATTTGACCGCCAAGAGGGAACAGTATGTATCCTATACAATCTTAGTTGTACCCGCAGTGCTGATTTATTTTTCCGTTATGGCCTTTCCCACTATTTTTTCCGTGTTGTTAAGTTTAACCAACTATAACGGCGGGAAGATATTCGGTAACCCCAATATTTCCTTTGTGGGATTTAACAGTTACCTGCGGACCTTTCAGGACCCCTATTTTTATCTGGCCCTGAAGAATAATTTTTCCATCGTGCTTATATCCGTATTCGGCCAGATCCCCCTGGGATTTATCCTGGCCTATGTCTTATCCCGCCGGATGGTAAGGGGGGTGGATTTTTTCCAAACCATGATCTACCTGCCCAATGTTATTTCCCCGGTTATCATAGGGATTCTCTTTAAGAGTTTCTATCTGAACCAGGACAGCGTGTATATGGAGATTATGAAGTTCTTTAAGCCCAACGCCGCTTTTACCCTGAATGAGACCCCCATGATTCCCGTCCTGGTGGTTATGCTTTGGATGTATACCGGGCTCTATGTGATTATTTTTCTTGCCAACCTCCAGCGGATCGATGTTTCCATTATCGAAGCCGCCAAGATTGACGGCGCCAGCGAGTGGCAGGCCCTGCGGTTCATCATCATTCCCGCCCTTTCGGGGGTCATCGTTACCAGCGCGATCCTGGCCATTTCCGGTTCCTTAAAATCCTTCGATCTCCTCTTTGTTATGACCCAGGGAGGCCCGGCCCAGAGGACCAGTGTGCTTTCCCTTTACATGTATAATAAGGCCTTTCGGGGCGCTCCCAACTATCCTCTGGCAAATGCCATCTCTACCATCATGGTAATTATCAGTTTTATTCTGATAGCCATTACCCGGGGAGTGGAAAAACGTTTTGGCGGTAAGGAGTAATAGCATGTTAGACAGAAGCAGCGGTTCCCGGATATCGGGATTTTTTATATATCTTATCATGGCGTTTTTTACGGTCCTGGCTATTTATCCCATTTTTTGGCTCATAATCCAGTCCTTTAAGACCACCCAGGAATACCTTACCACCAGTAAGCTGGCCTTTCCCAGGCTCTGGTTTACGGGCAACTATCCCTATACCTGGCGGATTGGCAATTTCGGCGTCCTGATGCTGAACAGCGTATTTTATACCGCCGTTACGGTAGTGGCGGTGATTATCCTGGGTTTTATGGCGGGCTTTGCCTTCGCGAAAATCAAGGTCAGGGCAACCCCTTTGCTCCATGGGGTTTTTATTATCGGCATCCTCCTAACCCTTCAATCTATCATGGTGCCCCTCTTCCTCATGGTGAACGCCGTGGGGCTCTACGATACCCGGCTTGGCATTCTGATCCCCTATATCGGCATAGGGCTGCCCATGGGGGTATACCTGAGTACCGAGTATATCGGCAGCATTCCCGAGGCCCTGATTGAATCGGCCCGGATTGACGGCGCCAAGTATCTGCGGATCTTTATCAGCATCATCTTTCCCATGACTATTCCGGTGGCCATGACCGTGGGGATCCTGACCTTTACCGGCACCTGGAACGAGTTCATGCTTATCAATATCCTCGCGTCCAGCGATACCATTAAATCCATCCCCGTGGGGATCAACCGTTTTTCCGGCGCCCTGGCCTCGGACTACGGGAAACAGTTTTCTGCCCTGACTATCGGGCTGCTTCCCATGTTGATCTTCTACCTGATTTTCCGTAAGCAGATTACCCGGGGCGCGGCCGCCGGGGCGGTAAAGGGGTAAAAAAGGCGGATGGACAGGGTAGGGGGGATAGGGCCCCGGGACGCTCCGGTTCTGCTTAGGCAGGCGGTGGGGCCGGACCTTCCCTATTGCTATGAGATCTGTTTGAAAACCGGGGATGACGGCAAGGACGCTTCCGGCCTCTTCTCGGATCCCCTGCTCCTGGGGCAGTATTATGCGGCCCCCTATTTTTTCCATGATCTTTCCCTCTGCTTTGTGGCCGAAAGGGATCGCCTGCCCGGGGGCTACATTTTGGCCGCCGCGGATACGGCGGCCTTTAACCGCTGGATGGAAACCCGGTGGCTCCCGGCCCTGCGCCGCCGGTATCCCCTGCCTTTTCCCGCCGCTAAATCGGAGCGGGAACAAAACATGGTCACCCTTATCCACCGGCCCCTGGTCCCGCCGGGATCCGGCGGGCCGGATACCGGTCCAAGCCCGCCGCCCCCGCCCTGGCTTGCGTCATACCCCGCCCATCTCCATATCGATCTGCTCCCGGAACTACAGGGCCGGGGCTGGGGCCGGGCCCTGATGGAGACCCTCCTGGAGGAACTGAGCCGCCGGGGCTGTCCGGGAGTCCACCTGGGCCTGAGCGCCCTTAATACCGCGGCCCTGGCCTTTTACACCAGGCTGGGTTTTTCGATACTGCAGAAAGAAGCGTGGGGGGGCGTGATGGGGAAGAGAATGTGAAGAAGTGTTAAGAGTGGGGAGTTGGTTAAGCGAGGAACCACCTCTTCCCCCCATATAAGGAAAGGCCGGGCAGTATCTTGGCGGGCCCTGCTACCTTTCCTTTATGAGTGTCCTTTTTCCGGGGCCCAAAGAACCCGCTTGCGCGGGGGAGATGTTACCGGTGTTCCCAAAACACGCTCAATGTTTCGCGTGCCGTTTTTGGGCGTGTATCCGGGATACCCCGGAGCAACCGCACCGGTACGGTTGGAGAAAAACCTTGAGGGGGTGGCATCAGACCGTACCGGTGTACTTTCATTTAGAGTATCCCGAATAAAGAGTAAATGCTTTGCCCGGCCTATTCCTGGGCGATGCGGTATTTTAAATATATCTCTTCCAGGGTTCTTAGGGGGCCGGGAGCGGAAATCCGCTTCCTAAAGGCCGCGGCGTCCCTCCGGTCAACATAAAAATCATAGATCGCCCGGGGATCCGGGTCCTTTACGATGGTATAGACCGGCTCCCTTCCCAGGTAGGACCGGACCTCACCGGCGCTGACCGCGGAAATTCCGGAATCTTTAAGCCGGGAGCGGACTTCGACAATCTCTTCAAAGGAAAGGCCAAAGAGAAATTCCTCCAGGGCCCAACGGGTTTCATCGTCAGAAATATGCGCCACCAGAAAATCGTGCCAATCCTCCCCCAGATCAAGCGAAATCCGCATCAGTTCACTAAAGCCGTCCATGGTTCCAAAGGTGGGGGGCGCCTCATCCCGGGCGGTCCACAGGGCCTCCAGCGCGGGAAGATGCTGAACCGAGCGGGGATCCGTACCGCTGTCCCAAAGGGAAATAAGGTCTGCCGCCAGGCGGGATTTGGTCTTTTCCGAAAAAGAGGGATCATCCAGGCATGAAAAATACACTTCCTCCGCCATCAGGGTACAAATAATAGAAAAAATAACGTTCCGCACGGGGACATAGAATATATCCGTATCCCGGACCAGGATGGAAAGCAGGGAAAAGGCATGGGATTTAGCGACCAGGAAACTCCGGGCCGCCACAATTCTGGTAGGAATATGCAGCAGCCGGGAAGAGGGCGTAAAGGTAGAGAGGGATTCGATCAGTTTTTCCTCGGTCCGGACCTTTCCGCGTACAATCTGCGTATCCCGCACCGAGGGGAAACGGGAAATCACCCGGCCTAATTCCCTGAGACAGTCGAAACGGTGCCGCACCAGCGCCCCGTCTTCAGGATATTTGGCATCGAGGTAGCTTAGCACCTCCCCGATCAGATCCTCTTCATTTTCTTTCAGAACAAGCATGCTGCCGCAGATTCCTCCCTTGCTCTAAAACTATCCTAGTAATCCCGATAAATCAAGTCAAAAATAAAGACGTTCCGGATTATATTTCAATTTGGAAAAAGGCTTTCGAATAAACCCGGAATGGGGTATACTGTCCTTATATCACAAGGAGTCTTTTATGGGCGAAACATCGGGCAACTACCAGGCGGATATTCATGACACCGCTTATGAACGGTTCTATTTGGAAAAGCGGCTGGACGGATCGGGGCTTTTTAACATCAGCGGCCGGAATACCGAATCCCTCAACGGGAAATGGAACTTCACCGCGGATCTCTACGATACCTGCAGAAGGGCCTCGTGGTACAGGGAAGAAAGCGCCGACCCTGCGGGCAGGCCCCGGCCACCGGACTGGGATTGGGAAGGCTGGGACCGGATCACCGTGCCTGCCTCCTGGAATACGGAGCGGCGGGAGCTTTTTTACTTTGAGGGTTCCGGGGTGTATACCCGGACCTTCCGGTATATTCCCCGGACGCCGGATGAACGGCTCCACCTCCGGTTTGAAGGGGCCTCCTACCAAACATCGGTTTTCCTGAACGGCGCATTCATCGGAACCCACGACGGCGGTTCCACACCCTTCAACGCGGACATTACGGCATCCGTAAAAGCGGAAAACCGCATCATCGTGGTGGTGGACGCCCGCCGGAGCCCCCGGCGGGTCCCCATGGAAAACACCGACTGGTTCAACTACGGGGGCATCTACCGGGACGTATTCCTGGTCAGGACCCCGGCGGTTTTTATCAGGGACTGGTTTATCCGGCTGGCGCCGGACGGAACCTTTACCACGATCCAGGCGGAGGTCTTTCTTTCGGAGAAAACCGCGCCGGGAAAGGCGCTGCTGGAAATTCCGGGCCTGGGAATCCGGGAGGAACTGGCCCTGCGGGATGGCAGGGCCCGGGGGGATTTTTCCGCCAAACCGGAACTCTGGAGCCCCGAGTCGCCGAAGCTCTACGATGTCCGCATCGCCTATGTCCCGGAGGCTTCGGGAGATGCCGCGGACACGGTGGGGGACCGTATCGGCTTCCGGGAAATAAAAACCCGGGGCCACGAGATTTTCCTCAACGGCAAAAAGATATTCCTCAAGGGAATCTGTGTCCACGAGGATCATGAAAAGCTGGGAAAAACCACCAGCCCCGGGATTATCCGGGCCGCCATCGGGCATCTAAAGGAAATGAACGGGAATTACCTCCGCCTGGCCCACTATCCCCACGACGCCCGTTTTGCCCGTATCGCCGATGAGGAGGGGGTCCTCCTCTGGGAGGAGATCCCGGTCTACTGGGCCGTGGCCTTTGAGGACCCCGGCACCTACCGGGACGCGGAGAACCAGCTTACCGAACTGATCCTGCGGGACCGGAACCGGGCCGCGGTGATCATCTGGTCCATGGGCAACGAAAACGCCGACACCGACGCCCGGTACCGCTTCATGTCCCAACTGGCGGCCCGGGCCCGGGAACTGGACGGTTCCCGCCTGGTTTCCGCGGCCTGCCTCATCAACCACGAAAAACTGGTGATCGAAGACCGCCTGGCCGCTTCCCTGGACGTGATCGGCATTAACGAGTATTACGGCTGGTACGATCCGGATTTCGACAAGCTCCCCCAAATCCTGGCCAACTCCAGGCCCGGCAAACCGGTACTGATCTGCGAATTCGGCGGCGGCGCCCGGGCGGGCCAGCGGGGTACCGAGGAGGACCTCTTCACCGAGGACAAGCAGCGGGCCCTCTACGAAAAACAGGCCGCGGCCTTTAAAAAATGCCCCTACATCGCCGGCACCACCCCCTGGATCCTCTACGACTTCCGCTGCCCCCGGCGGCTCAACCGGTACCAGGAAGGGTTCAACCGCAAGGGCCTCATCGATCAGGACCGGCAGACAAAGAAACTCGCCTTTGAGGTGATGCGGAAGTTTTACGGGGAATTTTTTTAACCGCAAAGGCGAAATCGAACCTTCGGTTCGCGGCGAATAGCCTAATATTTCTCTTATTGGTGGATTAGCCATTTCGCCCAGAGCGGCGATTGTTACTCCCCTCCTGACACCCCAAACCCCAAAAAGAGACAGACACCGGGAAACAGGACCTTGCCGGGAGATC
>JAISOR010000057.1 GCA_031275535.1 Treponema sp.
GGGGCGCCGCCGGCGCGGCCTTCCGGGAATTCGACCGGGAAACGGTGATCTTCGGCTTTACCCAAAACCCCGATGGCTCCGCGGATGTGGAAGCCCTGGCCACCGCGCTCAAGGCCGAGGGGATCACCGGGGACGAGATTGGGACCCTGACCGCGGAAATGCTCTCCGGCGGAAGCTGGAAGGGAAGGGCCTTCCGTTCCTATAACGTAAAAGTCCCCCCCACCCGGCTCATCGTGGGCCGGACCAACCCCTATGCGAAATTTCTTGAGGATGTAAAGGATAAACTGGCATCCCTGGGTTTTGAGGAATTTGACGGCCCCCTGGTGGAAACCGAATTCTGGAATTCCGACGCCCTCTTTATGCCCCAGTTCCACTCCGCCCGGGACATCCACGACGTATACCATATCGCGGACCCCTCGGACCCTGGAGGGTCCGCGGACCTTCCAGGGTCCGCAAACACCGGGGGGTTCGCGAAGGCCAAGACCATTGAGGAACCCTGGTTAAGCCAGGTGGCGGCGGCCCACGAAACCGGCGGCAATACCGGGAGCCGGGGCTGGAGCTATGCCTTTGACAGGGAATTTACCAAACGGCTCATCCTCCGCAGCCAGGGGACGGTGCTTTCCGCCAAGCAGCTCCCCAGGGCAAACACGCCGGGCAAGTATTTCGGCATTGTCCGCTGCTTCCGCTATGACCGGGTGGACGCTACCCATCTATCGGACTTTTACCAGACCGAAGGGATCGTTTTGGGGGAGGAGGTGAACCTCCGGACCCTGGTGGGATTTTTGGATATGTTTGCCCGGGAGGTCGCCGGGGCCAAGGAAGTAAAGTACGTCCCCGGTTATTTCCCCTTTACGGAGCCTTCCGTGGAGGTCCACATTAAACATCCCGTGCTGGGCTGGTTTGAGCTGGGGGGCTCGGGGATCTTCCGCCCCGAGGTAACCGCATCCCTGGGGGTCCATGTCCCCGTGGCCGCCTGGGGGATCGGCATCGACCGTATGGCCCTGATGGCCCTGGGGATCAACGATCTGCGGGAGCTTTTCAGCTACAATATCGAGAATGTGCGGCTGCGGCGTACAAAGGAACAGCAAAATGCCTAAAATTGAAGTAAACGAGGAAGTTTTCTATGCCCTGGCCGGCCGCCGCTGGGATACCAGGGAATTATTTGAGGAAGCCCTGACCTGCGCCAAGGCGGAGCTGGATTCGGACCCCTGGTCCGCAGATTCCGGCAAGAGCCTCCCCCCGGAGGAGCGGACCCTCAAGATTGAGCTGAACGACACCAACAGGCCCGATCTCTGGGCCACCGCAGGCTGCGCCCGGCAGATCCGCGTCTACAATGGCGGGAAGCGGCCGGAGTATCCCTTCTTTTCCTCCCCCGGAAACATGCGCCGGGCGGATCACAAGGTCCTGGTGGAAGCCTCCGTTAAGGGGGTCCGGCCCTATCTGGCGGGCTTTATTGCCTCGGGAAAGGCGATCACCGACCCCTCCCTTAGGGACATGATCCAGACCCAGGAAAAGCTGGCCTGGAATTTTGGCCGTAAGCGGCGGACCATCTCCATGGGCCTCTACCGGATCGCCATCATCCAATGGCCTATTATCTATAAAGCGGTGGACCCCGACAGCGTTTCCTTTGTGCCCCTCCAATGGGATGTGCCCCTTACCCTGCGGGAAATCCTGAAACAGCACCCCAAGGGAAAGGAATACGCCTTTATCCAGGAACACGAGCCCCTGCACCCCCTTCTGGTGGATGCCAAGGGGGCGGTCCTCTCCTATCCGCCGATCATCAACTCCGCGGATCTGGGGGCGGTTCAGGTGGGGGACACGGACCTTTTTGTGGAGCTTACCGGGACGGATCAGCCTTCGGTAACCTTGGCGGCTTCCATCATGGCCTGCGACCTGGCGGATCAGGGCTATACCATTGAACCCGTGGAGGTGGAGTACGCCTACGACACCCCCTTTGGCCGCAAAATCAGTTCCCCCTATTACTTCCAGGAGCCGGTTTTCTGTTCCCTCGCCCGGATTGAGAAATTCCTGGGGGAAAAACTCAGTGCCGATGAATGCCTCGCCGCCCTGGAACGGATGGGCTGCCGGGCCGAAAAGGTCCGGGCCCGGGAACGGGGGGCCCCTCCCGGGGAAGACACCGAGGGAATCCGGCTTTATCCGCCGGAATACCGGAATGATTTTCTCCACGCCGCGGACGTGGCGGAGGATGTGATGATAGGCCGGGGGCTCGGCGCCTTTAGCCCCGAGCGGCCCCGGGATTTTACCATAGGCCGGCTCAGCCCCATCACCCTTTTTAGCCGCCGGGTTAAGGAGATCCTGGTCGGCATGGGCTACCAGGAGATGATCTACAATTACCTGGGCTCCCGGAAGGATCTGGTGGATAATATGCGGGGGGACGGGGCGCGGATCCTCCGGATCTCCAACCCCATGACCGAAAATTATGAATTTGTCCGGGACAGCGTATTGGCGTCCCTCCTGATGAGCGAGGCCGTATCGGGCCACGCGGCATATCCCCACCGGATCTTTGAAGTTGGGAAGGTGGCCTACCGGGATGAATCGGAAAACTATGGAAGCCGGACCCGGCAGTATGCGGGCTTCCTCCATGCCGGACCGGAGGCCAACTTCAACACCGCCGCGGGGCAGCTACAGACCCTGTTCTACTATATTTCCCGGGAATACGAGGTGGAGGAATCGGCGGACCCCCGGTTTATCCCCGGCCGGGCTGCGGCGATTATCTATAAGGGCGAAACCATCGGGGTCTTTGGGGAGATCCACCCGGAGGTGCTGGAAAACTGGGCCCTTACCATGCCCTGCACCGCCGGGGAGCTAGACCTGGAGGCTCTGCTCTAGCACAATAACTCCAACAATGAATATGAAAAAATGGCCTGGGCGGAACATCTGAAAGCGGCCCGCCCCAAAACGGCACG
>JAISOR010000061.1 GCA_031275535.1 Treponema sp.
TCAATTTCCACCCTGAAATTTGATATTGAAATACTTATCGGGCACAACCTGTTCGGTAGTGGGAAGGAATCCCTTGCCCATGATATAGGTATCCATGTAAACCAGCAGGTGATTTTTGGATCGGACCCCCGTATTGGCGTCCACGTAGTAGGCTCCGTTCCATTTGGCACCGGGGGTGAATTCCCCCAGGGCGGCCCACATATCGGACATATTGCCCAGTTCGGCCTTGCCCTCCAGGATCCGTTTGGCGTACTCGCCCCATCCGGCGCTTTGTGCGAAGCCGTAGGAGAAGGCCCAGGTCCCAAACCGGCCGGACCCGCCCTTGGCTATTACCGCATCCTCTACCTTTTTGAGAATCGCGGGGAAATCACCCGTTTCCGCGGAAAGATCGAGCCCCAGCGCGCCGGGATACCCCATCAGCGGGGAGGGAAGGTCCGCTTCCACGAACATGCCGCCGTACTGCAGAAGCTGCCGGAGCAGGGGCTCCGTGTGGGCGTCGTTGGTGCAGAAGAAAACCGTGTTTTCCCCATAGGTACTTATCCACTGGGGGGTCTGTTCCAGGATGTACTGCTGGGCCCCCGCCACCCCCACGTCGGAGGTCGGGTCCGGGGCGGTGACAAAGACGAACTTGAGCCCCAGATCGTTACACGCGGCCTCAAAGATCTGCCGCCGGAGCCCCAGGGACTCATAAGACATGTGCCGGGGGAAGGAGATATGCACAAAGGTATCCGCGCCCAGTTGCTTGGCGGCCCAGATAATAGTGTAGCCCCGGGAGATAAAGTCCGCATTGGTCGCCAGATCCGCGGCCTGCTGGATAACCAGGGGGTCCTCATGAGCTTCCGCGGCAAAGAGCAGGATGTCCGGCCGCCGCTCCCGGACCCGTTTAAAGGCCTCGGCGGTGCCGGGGATAGCGTTGTTGATAATGATTTCCTTCATCAGAGGATCGTCCGTCAGGGATACTACCTGGGAGATAAAAACCTCCTGCTGATCCATGAAGTTATCGGGATAGGTAATATGCTGGATAATGCCGCCCTCGGAAACCCTGCCGTAACGCCGGATAAGCTCCTCGGCGCCCCGCAGATCATCCTCCGCCTGGGATACGGTCTCCGTAAGGATACCGATATGGAAGGCGGGGGTTGCCGCCTGTTCCTGGGCAAGGGGCGCGGTGGGTTCCGCCTTTTTTTGACAGGACCCCAGAAGAACCGCACTTATTACTGAGACGATTAGGACAATTTGCATTGTTCTCTTCATAGTTCCTCCTTAATTCCCGTCATTCTCCCCAATACAAGGAAACTTGTCAAGGCATTTGGTGCCGGGCACCATGGAGGGAAAGTGAAGGCTTATAGTGCCGGGCACGCTGGCGGCGCGGGGGGGCGCCTTTAATCCAGGCCGATGGCCCTGCGGAGCCGGGCGACGGTTTCCGCCGCAATGGGCCGGGCCTTTTCGGCGCCCCGGGCAAGGAGGGCGTCCAGTTTTTGGGGTTCCGCCATGATCGCCCCGAACCGTTCCCTTAGGGGGCTAAGTTCCCGGTTGACAACCCGGAAAAGCTCTTCCTTGGCCTCCCCCCAGCCCATGCCGCCCTGCCGGTAACGTCCGGCCAGGCTCTGTTGCTCCTCCGGGGAGGCGAAAAGCTTGTAAAGCTGGTATATTTGGGAGCTTTCCGGGTCCTTTGGTTCCTCCACCCCCTGGGAATTGGTGACGATCCGCATGATCAGCTTCCTCAGTTCCTTTTCCGGGGCGAAAAGGGGAATGGTGTTGCCGTAGCTCTTGCTCATCTTCCGGCCGTCCAGGCCGGGGACCACCGCAACGTTCTCCCGGACCGAGGCCTGGGGCACCCGGAGCAGCTCCTGTTTATAGTTAAAGTTAAGCGCCCCCGCTATATCCTGGGCCATCTCTACATGCTGGACCTGATCTTTCCCCACGGGGACCACATCAGAATTAAAGAGCAAAATATCCGCCGCCATAAGCACGGGGTAGGTAAAGAGTCCCATATTGATCCCCGCATCGGGATCTTCCCCCTTTTCGGCATTTTCCTGTACCGCCGCCTTATAGGCGTGGGCCCGGTTCATCAGCCCCTTGGCGGTAAAGGCCATCAGAATAGTGGTAAGCTCAAAGGTTTCGGGGATGGAGCTTTGGCGGTAGAAGATCACCTCTTCGGGGTTAAGCCCCGCCGCAAACCACCCCGCGGCAACCTGCCGGATATGGGCGGCCAATTCCCCGGGATCCTTCATGGTGTTCAGGGCGTGGTAATCGGCGATAAAATACCGGGCGTCGTATTCCCTGGTTAATTCCAGGGCCGGCTTTATGGCCCCAAAGTAGTTGCCAATATGCAGTATTCCCGTGGGCTTAATTCCGGTAAGGGCGATCTTTCTCATTCATACTGTATACACCATTTCCCCCTTTCTGGCAATGCGTTAACGGTAATTCCCAGGGCAAAGGCGTTTACTGTTTATCCGGGATACATTACGGTAACTTACACCGGTACGGTGAGGAAATTCCTTGGGGTCCGGCCTGATGCCTTATTCGGAACAGCGGCTTTTATGGGGCCTACGCCATGCTGCCTTTTTTCATCAACACGTTATCACGTGCTTTTCAGGGCGTGGCGGAGTAAAAGCCATCGGTGCCCCCCAACGGGGCCCCCGTAGGGCTTTTACTCCGCCACCCCATCAAGGTTTTTCTCCACCGTACCGGTGCATTTTCTCCGGGGTATCCCGGATATACGCAAAAATTTGCCCGGGGGTTCCTTCTGTGGGGGGGAAGAAGGGATTCCTCGCATAATATGGCTGCCAATCGATAGTGTCGCCCCACGCGACACTTTCTTCACTTCACACTCTCTTCCCTCCCCACTTTTCACTCTTATAAATCCATTTCCCGGATGGTTTTTCCCAGGGGGCCTTCGCGGAGGCTCCAGTAGTGAATCTTGAACCACTCGTTTTCGGGGCACTCTATGACAGCGAAGCTGGGCCCGTGGGAACTCCGGGGCCGGCCTAAACTACCGGGGTTCAACAGCAAAAGGCCGCCGTATTCTTCCCAAAAGGGAATGTGGGTATGGCCGAAAAGAGCGGCCCCGGCGCCGTGGGATTTTGCGGAGGCCGCCAGGAAGTCAAAGCCCTCCAAAAGGGAATGCAGGTGTCCATGGGTCAGGAAAAATCTGCGGCCCGCAAAATCCAGGGTATCAAAGGGAGGAAAGGGGGCGTCATAATCCCCGTTTCCTTTAACCGCCTTCCAGGGCGCCGCAAAGCCCGTTTGGGCAAGCGCCTGGGACAGATCCCCGGCGCCGTCCCCCAGAAATACCAGGGCATCCGCCTGGCGGTATCTTTGGGCCCAGCGCAAAACCGCGATCAGGGACCCCTTATGTCCATGGGTATCGGAAACAACCAGAAGGCTTGGGTTTTTCATAAAATATGTTATATTGAAACCTTTTCAAATGCCGGTTTTGAAAAAACACCGTCTTCTTTATTATATTCTATTCCCTGTTATTATTCAGCCCCTAAGAAAAAATATTAAAAAAAGGTTGATTGGGCTGGTTTTTCCGGTATATGATTATTTTATGATTTCAAATAAATCATTATTTCTTAATAAAAAATTTAAAGGTAAATTTTTCAAAAAATTTGAAACCCGCATTATCATCATCATTATTTCTACCGCAGTCGTAACGGCCATCATGGTCCTATTCCTGATGACGGCCCACAATAAACATATCCTGCTGCGATCTTTGCGGGATCGTTCAAAAATTATCGTTTCCTATTCTAAACTCACCATAAAAGAAGAAAGTTTTTATGAATTAAACACGCCGGAGGATCTTGATAGTCCCCTGTTCCGGGATATTCAGGCCGGTCTTGTTACTATCCGGGAACTCTCCGACCTCAAATACCTCTATACGGTTAAACGGAATGAGCGGGGAGAATTGGTATACCTTGTCGACAGCCTGGATATAGACGCCCCGGATTTTTGCGCCCCCGGTTCTCCGCTGGAAAAGGAACTTTGGCCCCAGGCTGAACAGGCCCTGACCGGCGAGGCGGCGCCGGCAAAAGAGATACAACAAACCGATTATGGCCCGGTCTACATTAGCTTTTGGCCCGTATTTAACGGGGAGGACCGGGTTATCGGCGCTATTGGCATGGAACATGACGTATTGGAATTCTATAAGGGGAACAGATCTGCGCTTATATACATCATCTCCCTGATCCTTTTCTTCATTATCCTCTTTAGCCTGTCTTCTTCCATGCTTTTCAAGGGCCTTGCCCGCCCCTTCCATAAGAGACTGGCCTATCTTGATATATTAACGGGGTTAAACAACCGTACCGCCTTTGAGCTGGATAAAAAAAAGCTGGAAAACAACTTAAAAAGCCATTTGCCCCTGGGCATGATCATGTTCGATTTAAACAACCTAAAACACGTGAACGATACCCTGGGCCATGCCAGGGGTGATTCCTATATCAACCTGGCTGCCCGGTTAATCCATAAGCATTTTAGCGCCCTGGGATCCTGTTACCGTATTGGGGGGGATGAATTCTGCGTCATTGCGGTTAAGGTTGACCCCGGGACCCTGGAAAGCATCCTGGAAGAAAAATTTGCCCCCGAGGTACTAACCCGTAAAAATACTATTGTCAGCGCGGGGAAGGGCTGTTTTTCCATTGCCTATGGCATGGCGGTCCATACCGGCGCCACCACCGGGGATCTGCATGGGCTTTTTGTCCTGGCGGATGAACGGATGTATGCAAGAAAAAAACAAATGAAGGAAATTACAGATGAAATATCTTGAAATATTTTTCCGTATCCTGGGAAGCCTGGGTCTTTTCCTCTTTGGGATGAAGATCATGAGCGACGGGATTCAGCAGGCCGCGGGGAACAGGCTCCAGAGGGTCCTTAATTTTATGACCGGCAACCGGCTGACCGCGGTCCTGACCGGCCTGGTGGTCACCGCCGTTATTCAATCCTCCTCGGCCGCCACGGTTATGGTGGTTTCCTTTGTAAACGCCGGGCTCCTTACCCTGACCCAGGCCATCGGGGTTATTATGGGCGCCAATATCGGTACCACCATTACCGCCTGGATCGTCTCCCTTATCGGTTTTACCCTGAATATCTCCGCCCTGGCCCTGCCCGCCATAGGGGCGGGTTTTGTGATTCGGATAATTAAGTGGAAGCACCGGGATCTTGGGGAGGTAATCCTGGGCTTTGGGGTCCTTTTTCTGGGCCTCGATTTTCTAACCAAATCCATGCCCCAGCTAAATCCCCAGGCCCTCTCGTTTATCGGCTCCCTTTCCGATCAGGGCTTTGTTTCCACCCTGATCGGTACCGGAGCGGGCCTGGTGATGACCCTGCTTACCCATTCTTCCAGCGCGTCCACGGCTATCATGCTTACCATGGCCCATGGCGGATTAATTGATTATCCCATGGCCGCGGCCATGATCCTGGGGGCAAATATCGGCACCACCATAGACGCGGCCCTGGCTTCCATCGGCACCAAGACGGCGGCTAAACGGGCCGCCCTGGTCCATGTGCTGTTCAACATAATCGGCACCCTCCTGGCCCTGGTATGCTTCGAGCCCCTCCTGGCTTTGGTGAAGTTTGTCACCCCCGGACCCCTTGAGGGTGCGGGGATTACCACCCATCTGGCCATGTTCCACACCATCTTCAATGTGCTAAACACCCTCGTGTTCTTCCCCTTCGTAGGGCCCTACGCCCGGCTGGTATCCTTCCTTATTAAGGATGATGATTCCGTACCCGCGGGGCATTACAGCCTGAAATATGCGTCGGGAACCATCCAGAATACCCCGGAATTCAACATCCTCCGGGCGGAAAAGGAGATCCGGGACCTGGCGGGGATTGCTTCTTCCATGTATGCGGAGTTTAGCGCGGCCCTTAAATCCATGGATCGTGATGCGGTTATATCCACCGTAGGGGAACTCAAGAAAAAAGAAGACTATGCCGACGAAATGCGGGAAGAATTAACCCGGTTTCTTATTATCTGTACCAGCCAGCAGCTCAATTACCGGTCGGAGGCCCATGTTTCCCAACTGCTCAGGATCATAGCGGATCTGGAAGATCTGACCGATGACTGTTACAGCGCCAGCCTTATCCTTGAGCGGAGCGTCAAGAAGGACCTGATCTTTAAATCCAAGGAGAAGGAGGCCCTGATCCCCTATGTGGGGCAGGTAGAAAACTTCCTGATCTTTGTCTGGGAACATCTTGGCCATCCGCTGACCAAAGAACAGGCCGCCTACGCCTCGGAACTGGAAGAGGCCATCGACAAATCCCGGGATAAGCTCAGAAAGATGGGCCGTAAACGGATCGAAGCCGGGGAAAACGTCAAAACCGAGCTGCTCTTTATCGATCTGGTCAGGCGCATCGAACATCTTGGGGATTTTTGCTATAATATCTCCGAGGCCCTGTCTCACATGGGGTAGGAGCCGCGCTCCTCCCCGATGCTGGTAACCGGGCCATGGCCGGGATACACGGTGATGGCCCCGTCCATCGCAAAGAGCCGGCCCAGGCTTTTCTGCAGACTATCCCAATCCCCGCCGGGCAGATCCGTGCGGCCCATGTCTCCCCGGAAGAGGGTGTCTCCGCTGAAAAGCAAGCCCCGTTCCTGGTCATAGAAACCCGCGGAGCCGGGGCTGTGCCCCGGCAGGTGGAGCGTCCTGAAGGGGCCGATGGAGGAACCTTCCTCCAGCAGCAGCCCCGGAGAAGGCATGGCCTTCCAGAATTTTTCCACATCGCCGGCGCCGCCGGTGATAAAGGCGCTTTCGTCGCAGTGCAAACGGTCAAAACAAAGCCGGTGGGCCCGGTAGGCCCGGGGGCCAAGATAGGCCGCATCTTCCTTATGGATGGCGATGAGGGGCCCCTCCGCGCCGCCAAAGGCCCCGGCCAGTTCCGGCAGGGCCGTGATATGGTCAAAGTGGCCATGGGTAAGTAAAATGTACCGGGGGTACAGATTAAGCCTCTTAAGCCGTGCTATAATAACATTAGCGTCCGCCCCCGGATCAATGATAATACAGCCCCTGGCCGCGGGCGCGGGGGTATCCGGCATAGTTTCTTCATCCGGAGAAACTATCCAGCAGTTGGTCGCAATAGCGCCTACAACAATTTGATTAACCATGGGGGAATAATACCCTGCGTGTCACCGATTTACTAGTAATCATAGCTCTTACCGTCTTCTGGTGCGGCCTCGTACCCATAGCCGGCGCGTTTGTAAGCCGCCATTCCTGGCGGGTCTTCCGGCAGCGCTTTGACGATCTGCGGCTCCGGCCCTTCCTGGACTACGGCGCCTACCGGAATGCGGACCGCGAGGGCGGCATATACCGTTTTATCGGCGGCTTTGAGTCCCTGACCGATGAAAACACCCTTTGGATCCGCAGCGAGACCCTGACCATCCCGGTGGCCCTGTCCGGCGCCCACACCTATATACTCCCCATGCCGGAAAGCGATAATCTTCCGAATATCTTTGACCCCGGCGAGGAAGTCCCCGCCCGGATCCGCTGGAACCGGGTATCCACCCTAACCCAGGGGGCCAAGGTCTTTGTCGGGGGTCCCCTGCTCCCGGTGGAGAACCGGGGAACCTTTGTCTCCACCAGGGAAAACCCGCTCCTGATTATTTTTTACGACGGCCCGGATCGGTCCCTTACCACCAGGGCCATCCGGGCGGGGCGGCATAAAAACGAGTATTGGAACCCCATTACCCCCTATGCCTTTATGCTGAATGCCTTTTCCCAGATCATACTGGCGGTTTCCTTTCTGCCCAGGCCGGCCTTTCGCCTGACCGTGCTTGCCGCCTGTGTCGCCATCTTCGCGCCCCTGTTTTCCCTGCTGCCCCCGGGGATACTCCTCACGGTGCTTTACCGGCGGCTCTGGTGGCGGGCCAGGATATTCCGGGCCTACCGGGATCTCGCCCGGCTGCCCCTAAAGTACCTGTTCCCGGATAAACTTGAAGGGTATCTCCCCAACGGGGAGCGGTATGGGGCCCTCTGTTACGCGTCATTACCCACCGAAGCATACGAACAGCAGCTTCCCCTGCTTATTCCCGAAGAACACCTGCGAAGGGGAGACCAATGGTACGTGTTTGGGACACTGCCGGAGCAGGGCCCCTGCGATCTGCCCCGAAAACCCCGGGACCTCTTTGCCACCTTTGGGGCGCTGCCCGGAAACCCGGAGGCCCTGGCCAGGCGTTATACCATGCACGCCTATTTCCTGGAGATACTTTCCTGGTTTTTCCTGCTCCTGGGAATAGGCAGCAACATACTCTTTATCAGCATGATTATCTACCTCTTGCAGTAGATCATTCGGCCCGGACATCCTCCGCTTCCCCGGGAATCTTTTCTGAAAAGGCCGGTTCCTCCGGGAGCTGCTCTTCCGGGGCATCCTCCTTCCGGTTCCGGGCATGGTTTACCGCCAGGGTCCTTCCCCGGAAGGATTTCCCGTTCAGGGCTTCAATTATCTCGTCCGCCACGGTATCCCGGACCTGTATAAAGGAATAGTTATCCAGGATCCGGATTGTGCCGATGTCATCCTTTGAAACCGATGTTTTGGCGTTGATAAGGCCCAGAATTTCCCTGGGAAAAACCCGCCTGTTCCGGCCTATGCTAATAAACAAACGGACCGATTCAGCCTCCGGCAGCGGGTACCGGGCCGCTTCGGCGGGGGTATTCTCCCTTGGGGGCGATGGAGGGCCGGATTTTGCCGCCCTATGGGAACGCCCCCCCTGGGAGCCCTGATCCTGGAGCATCAGAAAATATGCCGCCACGTAAGAACGCCGGAAAAAAGACACTTCTTTTCTAAGAAGAGAACGATAGGCGTTCAAGAGATGGGGATCTACGTCGGACTGTATTTTTTCAAGGATCTCCGCCAATCTCTTTTTTGTTTTTTCTTTATTGATATGAGAACCCATTAATTCTTCCCTGTTCATAAAAAATTTTACTTTAGTATGTCATATATACCGTATTTACTCAAGACGACGTATTACTTTTATTCGCGGTCCTTCATTTTTAGGCGTCCGGGTCCCTTAGGTCTATGCAGTACCGGGTTGCCCAGGGTTCAAAGGATTCCCGCAGCAGGACCGGGGAAAAGCCCCCCGCTTCCACGGGAAGGTCTATCAACACTTCATGGATTTCCTTGCGGTCGATCTTCTCCAGCAGC
>JAISOR010000136.1 GCA_031275535.1 Treponema sp.
GCAGGTCCTGGTAAGCCGCTTCCCCCCGCAGGGTAAGGAACTCCTGCTGCCGGTGAATCAGGGAGTCCCGGACGGAACCCTCGATAAACCAGTCATTCCCCTCCCCATCGGAGAGGACCAGTTCCGTAAAGGGTTCATTCCCCACCAAACGGAGCCGGCCCCGGAGGGTGAGAATTTCCCCCGGCAGAACCGGCAGGTCCGCGGCGGGCGTTTCTGCCGATGGCGGCCCGGGGTCCGGCGGATCTGCGGGGGCCGCTTCCGGGGCTGCAGGCGTTTCTACCGGCGGGGCCGGTTCCTGCCCCCGATCCCCCAGGCCCCGGGCGGCCAGGACGCCCCCGGCGGCGCAGGCCAGAAGGATGAAGGCCGCCGGCCAGGCGGAAGGCCGCTCTTTCATTGGCCGGGAAGATCCCCACCGGGAGAACCGGCCGCCGGGGGCAATACCGGCGGGACATCAATACGATAGGGGAGATGGGAGGACGAGGACTGCCGGGGACCCGGTCCCGAAGCGGGAGTATCCCCCGAACCGGTGAGCCTGCCTAATTCACTGCCGGCTTGTATATTACTGCTGTTAAAGGTGAGGAGCCGGGTCCCGGTATAGGCCGGCTCCGTGTCCAGCGTCCCATCCCCGGTGACCCCCACATACCTGATATTGCGGCCGCTTTGGCCGGGAGTAAAGGCCTTCCCATCCTGCAATATGCTATATACCCCTTCTCCGGGGTAGAGGCGGAGCTCTTTTTCCCCGCTGGCGGTGCTTTTTAGGTTCGAGAATTGGCCGTCATATCCGTAAAGACCCTTAGCTTCATTCTTATTTGCGGCCTTAACATAATTCGCCAGCAGCCATGAGCGGATCAGGGCTTCCCAGGAAGCGGGGCCGGGATTAATATGTTTTGCCGCCGCCTCCTGTACCGCCTGGGAATCATCCTTGCCGGCGTTGATAGAACGGATGATATCCTCGTAAATTGCAGTATTATTACCCGCCTGGATCCTGAGCCATCGAAAGAAAAGATAAGCCGTGGCGTATTCATCCAGCACATAGTCATCACTTGACCAGACAAAGAAGTTATTCCCCTGGGGGATATTGCTTTGCCGATCCTTTCCGTTAAAACTATCCACATAGTAGTCATCAAGCACGGCGGTCCCCTTCCTCTCATTCCAATAAACATACTCCGCGGCCAGGGAAAGCCCCTCGTTAAGCCAGGTGTCGGGATAGGGCCTCGATTCAATAGCAAGATAGTCCGAATAGCGGATCAGGTGCTGCAACTCATGGGCTATGGTGGCATAGAAATCCTCCCGCTCCGGCCCTCCCTGGACTACATCCAGGTACAGCATATCCATCTTATTTGAATACTTATTAAGAGACATATCGTTGGGAGTAAAATATCCCGCCGTATAGGGGCCGTTATCGACCGCCCCGTCCCTAACATCCAGCAAAAGGAGGGTAATCATCCCGTCTTCGTTATAGTCCAGGGGCTTCCCGAATACGGAACTAACCAGGCGCAGTATATGGGCCTCGAATTCATCGGCGATGGCTTCCGCGGTTTCAAGGGAAACCTTGGCGGAAACCTCGGCGGACCGTTCCCCGTATACCACCACGCCGAGCGCCCCATCGCTTCCCGGCCTTTTTACCAGCTCAACCGCGTCCAGCGAATATGACTGGCCGGTCCGGAAATCCTGTGCAAAAAAGGGTTCCGGGTTCCGGGTCCAATAGGGATTCTCCGGCAGGTTCGACTGGGGGCAGCCGCATAGAAGGGCCGCTGCCGCGGGAAAAACAAAAAAAGCGCTAAACCATCGTATCTTTTTCATACCAGCATCTATTCTATTATACATATCATTCTCCCCGGATTCCAATCTCCCGAATCCGTTCAATCTCGTCCCGGATGGCCGCGGCCTGCTCAAACTCCAGTTTTTTGGCGTGTTCCAGCATCTCCCCTTCCAGGGCGCGGATAAGCTGTTTCCGCTGGGTGGGAACGAGGACATTGTAGGATCGTTTAAGGACCTCCACGGATGCCGCGGCGGCGGCCTTGTCTTCCACCGCGTGGCGGGTCAGGATGTCCCCTATGGCCTTCTTCACCGTGGCGGGGGTAATGCCGTGGGCCTCGTTATAGGCCATTTGGATCTTCCTGCGCCGCTGGGTCTCGGCAATGGCGGCGTCCATGGCGTCGCTCATGCGGTCGGCGTACATGATAACCTTCCCCGCGGCGTTCCGGGCGGCCCGGCCGATTATCTGGACGAGGCTGGTCAGGGACCGGAGGAAGCCGATCTTGTCCGCATCCAGGATGGCGATAAAGGCAACCTCCGGCAGATCTATTCCCTCCCGGAGCAGGTTGATGCCCACCAGGACATCAAAATCCCCCTGGCGAAGCTGGGTAAGGATCTCCACCCGTTCTATGGTTTCCACCTCGCTGTGGATGTACCGGACCTTAAGGCCCAGCCCCGAAAGGTAGTCCGTCAGGTCCTCGGCCATCCTTTTTGTCAGGGTCAGGATCAGGGACCGCTCCCCGGCCTGTATCCGGCGGCGGATCTCGCCGTAGATGTCCTCCATCTGCCCTTCGCTGGGGCGAACCTCTATCTCCGGGTCCAGGAGCCCCGTGGGGCGGATAAGCTGCTGAACCACCCGGGCGGACTGGTCGATCTCGGTCTTTGCCGGGGTGGCGGAGACAAAAACGGTCTTATCCAGGCGTTCAACAAATTCATCGTACCGCAGGGGCCGGTTGTCCAGGGCGCAGGGCAGGCGGAAGCCATAGTCCACCAGGCTCTGTTTACGGCTCCGGTCCCCGGCGTACATGGCCCCAATCTGGGGAAGGGTTACGTGGCTTTCGTCGATAAAGGTAAGGTGCCGGGGGGGCAAATAATCTATCAGGGTGTCCGGCGGTTCCCCCGGCCCCCGGCCCGCCAGGGGGGCGGAATAGTTCTCGATCCCCGGACAGTAGCCCATTTCGGTAAGCATCTCGATATCGTATTCCACCCGGGTCTTGAGCCGTTCGGCCTCCATCAATTTTCCCGTGCTCTTGAGCAATTCATAGCGCGCCGCCAACTCCTCCTTGATCCTCGAAAGGGCGCCGTGGATCATGTCCTGGGGCATGACAAACTGCTTGGCGGGATATATGACGGCCCGGTCAAGGCCCTCCAGTATTTCCCCGGACAGGGGATTAAAGCGCAGGATCCGCTCCACCCGGTCCCAATCCAGGTCCACCCGGTAGGCGTCCTCCAGGTAGGCGGGAAAAATCTCCAGCGTATCCCCCCGGCGGCGGAAGCGGCTCCGTTCCAGGACCGCATCATTCCGCTCGTACTGGAGTTCCACAAAGCGCCGGATCAGGGCGTCCACATCGATGGTATCCCCCACCGCAAAGGAGGCGGTCATCTTTCTGTATACCTCGGGGGTGGCCAGGCCGTAGATGCAGGACACGGTGGCCACGATGATCACATCCTCCCGCTCCATAAGGCTCCGGGTGGCGGATAGACGGAGCCGCTCAATCTCCTCGTTTATAGAAGCGTCTTTTTCTATGTATAGATCCCGGCTGGCCACATAGGCCTCGGGCTGGTAGTAATCGTAGTAGGAAACAAAGTACTCCACCGCGTTATGGGGGAAAAAGCCCTTAAATTCCCGAAAAAGCTGGGCCGCCAGGGTCTTGTTATGGCTCACGATCAGGGTGGGCATCTGCACCGCCTCTATGACCTTAGCCATGGTAAAGGTCTTCCCCGAGCCGGTAACCCCCTGGAGGGTCTGATACTGATCCCCGGCCTGTATACCGCCCGCCAGTGCCGCTATAGCCTCCCCCTGATCCCCCGCGGGACTGAAGGGAGAAACTACCTCAAAAGAACGCATGGGCCTATTATCCCCCAGGGGCCGCAAAGTTACAAGAGCGGGTACACCCAAGCCCAGGGCCAAAATGGGCGTATTTTCACTTCTCATTTTTCCCTAATCATGCTAGGCTTAGGCCATGAGTTTGTTTTGCCTCTTATGGACACCCCTGTTTTACCTTTT